>JBOGGK010000171.1:0-7392 GCA_050744045.1 Acidimicrobiales bacterium
GGCCGGGGGTGGCCATGCCGGAGACAGGCGAGGCGGAGTCCGGGACGGCTGAGGCAGAGCCGGTCCTCACCGAGGCAGAGGCGGTCCTCACCGAGGCAGAGCCGGGCAGGACCGAGGCGGAGGCGGAGCCAGGTCCTGCCGGCCCCGGCCCGAGCGAGCCGGCGCCGTCGCTCGGCGGCCAGGTGACGACCGCATCGGGGACGCCGCTCCCCGGCGCCACGGTGACGGTCATCGGCCCTCACGGCGACGAAGTGGGCCAGGCGATGACCGACGAGGACGGATGTTTTGCCGTCCAGGGCTTGGGCGCGGCGACCTACACGGTCGTGGCCGCCGCCCCCCACTTCCGTGCCGGAGCACGCGTGGTGGCCACCCACGGGGCAGGGGCGAGCGCCAGCCTCACCCTGCTCGGGGTCGGCTCGATCGGCGGGCGGGTCACCCGCGCCAAGGACGGCACCCCGCTCGGCGCCGAAGTGCAGCTGCTGAACGGCGAGGGCGCCGCCGCCATAACCTGCCCCACCGATCTCGACGGTAGCTTCTCGCTGCCCGATGTCCTCGAAGGCGACTACGAACTCCATGTCCTGAGCCCCGGTTACCGCCCGGAGAGCTCGCCCGTCACCGTCCAGCCGGGCAACTCCTACCGGGCGCAGGTCAACCTGACCGGCCTCGGCCACCTGTACGGCGCGGTCAGGTCGGCCGACGGAGCGTGGGTCGCGGGCGTGCCGGTCACCCTCACCGACTCCTCGGGGGCGGTGGTGGCGACGACGAGCACGGACGGCGCCGGCAGCTACCAGTTCCCCGGCCTGGTGGAAGGCCGCTACCTGGTCAGCCCTGCCCTGGCCGGCCCGGTCACCTCGGCCCCGGCCGCCTCGGCCCCGGCGAGCTCGGCCAGGGCGGTCGTCGACGTCGACGCCGGCAGGACAGTGGCTGCCGACCTGACCCTGGGCAGCGCATAGATAGCCCGGCGGGCAAGAATGTGGCGGTGAACCAAGACCGCCAAGCCGTCATCGTCGCCACCGCCCGCAGCCCGATCGGGCGCGCCTTCAAGGGTTCCCTGGTGACGTTGCGCCCCGACGACATGTCGGCGCAGGTCCTCCGGGCGCTCCTGGCCAAGGTGCCCGAGCTCGCCCCGGGGGAGGTCGAGGACGTCATCTGGGGTTGCGGCGAACCGGCAGGCGAGCAGGGCTACAACATCGCCCGGGTGACCGCCGTGCTGTGCGGCCTGCCGGGCGTGCCCGGCACCACCGTCAACCGCTACTGCGCCTCGTCCCTCCAGGCCATCGCGATGGCGGCCCACGCTATTGCCGCCGACGAGGGCGACGCCTTCGTGGCCGGCGGGGTCGAGTCGGTGAGCCGCTTCGGGAACGGCTGCGCCGACGACATGCCCGGCACCCACAACCCGGTGTTCGCCGAAGCCGAGCAGCGCACCGCCGAACGGGCCGCCGGCGGTGCGCCCGCGTGGGAACCGCCGCGGGGGCTGCCCGACATCTATATCGCCATGGGCCAGACGGCCGAGAACGTGCGCCAGCTCTACGGCGTCACCCGCGCCTCCATGGACCACTACGCCCTGCGCTCGCACGAAAGGGCGGTCGAGTCCCAGGACAACGGGTACTTCGACGCCGAGATCGTGCCCCTCACCCTCGCCGACGGGACGGTGGTGGCTCGCGACGACAGCCCCCGCCGGGGCAGCGACCTGGACAAGATGGCCCAGCTCAAGCCTGCTTTCCGGCCCGACGGCGAGGTCACCGCCGGCAACAGCTGCCCCCTGAATGACGGTGCCGCCGCGGTGCTGGTCATGAGCGCCCGCCGGGCCGCCGAGCTCGGGCTGCCACCTCTGGGCCGGGTCGTGGCCAGCGCCGCCTCGGCCCTGCACCCCGAGGTCATGGGCCTCGGCCCGGTGGAGGCGTGCCACAAGGTACTGGCCCGGGCGGGGATGACGATGCCCGACATCGACCTCGTGGAGCTGAACGAAGCCTTCGCCGCCCAGGTCCTGCCGTGCGCCGACCAGCTCGGCATCGACCAAGACCGCCTCAACGTGCACGGCGGGGCGATAGCGCTCGGCCATCCCTTTGGCATGACGGGCGCCCGCATAATGACAACACTATTGAACGGCCTCCGAACGGGCGACGCCACATTGGGACTGGAGACAATGTGCGTCGGCGGGGGCCAAGGGATGGCGATGGTCGTCGAGCGCACGAGCTAATTTTGAGGGGAAAGGACAAGCGCGTGCTGCGCCTCGCCTTGCCCGCAACAACGGCCTGGCGTGCTGGGCTTGCGCTGGTCCATTTCCCCCTCGCCTGAAAAGCTACACCTGGCGGCCGCGGTCCGAGCGAGGTACCAAAAGTCCCTTTTTTGGGCATTTTGGGCCCGCTTTCACGGGCTGAATTAGTCGGTCCTTGACCCGCGCGGCGCGTTTCAAATAGTGTCTCGGGCGTCGTGACGATGATCACATCGCACCGGCGTCGCCGAGCGGCGAGGGTTGCGACGGCCCTCGTGGCCACGGTCGCCCTTACTGCCTCGGTCGCACCGCTGCCAGCGGGCGCCAATCAACTTGCCAACGAGCGCGCCCAAGCTGCGGATATCGCAGCCAAGATCGCCAATCTCGGCCAGAGCGAGGCCGCCCTGGGCGAACAGTACGACGCCGCCGTAGCCGCCCTTTCCACGGCCAAAGAGCGGGTGGCAGGGGCTTCACGGGCCTTGGCCGCCGCCAAAGCGCACCAGGCCCAAGCCATGGCCCTGCTCCAGCGCGACGCTGTCCAGGCCTTCGTAGGTGGCGGGCCCCAGATGGCGCTCAGCAGCTCTTTGCCTATGAACAACTTGAGCGACGCGCTTGTGAGCCGGGAGCTCGAGCAAACCTTCGCCGCCCAGCAGTCCGACGCCTTGGACGGCTACCGGCTGGCGGCAGACAACTCGGTGGTTGCCCGGGCCAGGTTGGAAGCAGCCCAAGGCGCCGACGCCCGCGAGGTGGCCCACCTGGCTGATGCCCGCCGGCAGGTGCAGGCGGCGCAGGACCAGCTGGTTTCCATCGAGGCGAGGGTGAAAGGCCGGATAGCGGCGCTGGTGGCGGCGATCCAGCGCCAAAAGCTCCTGGCTGAGCAGCGAGCGGAGGCAGCCAAGTTGGCCCGGGAAAGGGCGGAGGCGGCGGCCCGGGCCAGAGCGGAGGCGGCAGCCCGGGCCAGGGCAGAGGCCCGGGCCCGGGAGAAGGCTGCCGCGCGGGCAAGGGCGCAAGCGCTGGCGCGGGCCGAGGCGGCGGCCGCGGCCAAGGCGAGAGCCCAGGCCCAGGCTCAAGCTCGGGCAGAGGCTGCGGCCCAGGCGCAAGCTCGGGCAGAGGCTCAAGCTCAAGCTCAGGTGGAGGCACAGGCCTCCGCTCAGCAGACCGCACAGGCCGACGTGCGCCAGGAACCGGGGGGAGCGCCGACCCAGGCCGCCTCCCTCGGCTCCGGGTCGGCGCCCGGCACCGGGCCTCCCGGCACCGGGGACAGCGGGGGCAATGGGTACAGCACCCTGCCTGTGCCGGACACCTCGCAGGCGGCATCGATCGCGGTGGCGTCGGCGGAAAGCCGGGTGGGCGACCCTTACGTATGGGGGGCCGCCGGGCCCAGCGACTTCGACTGCTCGGGGCTCGTGATGTGGGCCTACGCCCAGGCGGGCGTGTACCTGCCCCACTTCAGCGGTGCGCAGTACGACGACACCACTCACATCCCGATCTCCGACCTGGAGCCGGGCGACCTGGTCTTCCCCTCCGACCCCGGCGAGCACGTGGCCATGTACATCGGCAATGGCGAGATCGTGCAGGCCCCCTACACGGGGGCGGACGTGCAGGTCGTACCGCTCACCGGGTTCTTCGTGCTGGCCAGCCGGGTCGGCTAGAGTTCCTCGCCACGCCGGGAGGCCAACCGCGCCCGGCTCGTGGGTACCGGGGCCGGCCGGGTAAGCTCGCTTAGGAGAGTCGGGTGCGCGTCGAGCGTTGTTTCGCATTTGTCGACCTGTGCGGGTTCACTGCTTTCACCGAACGGTACGGTGACGAGCGCACCGTCGTGGTGCTGGCCAGTTTCCGTACCACCCTGCGGGAGATCGCGGCCCGGCGGGGGGTGCGGATAACCAAGTGGCTGGGAGACGGGGCCATGCTCTCGTCGCCTGACACCGGGCCGACCGTCGCCATGGTCCTCGAGGTCGCCGCCCATGCCGACGCCATGCTGGTCCTCCCCCCCTGGGGCCCGGACGGCGACGGCCCCGCCGGCGCCGGCGACGGCGCCGATGGCTACGACGACCGCCTGGCGATCCGGGCGGGGCTGGCCAAGGGGCCGGTGATCATGTTCGAGGGCGACGACTACATCGGCCGGCCCACCAACGTCGCCTCCCGGCTCTGCGACGCCGCCATGCCCGGCCAGGTGCTGGCGACCAGGGACGTGGCTGCCTTAGCGCCGCGCTGGGCGGCGGTCAGCGAACCGCTCACCTACCACGTCCGAGGTTTCGAGAAGCCCCTAGAGGCCGTCCGCCTGGCTACGGCCACCTCTGCCAGCATGGTCGTCGACCCGACCTGCGGGTTGGCGCTACCCCGCCTGTCGGGCTTGGTAACCCGCAGCACCGGTGGGCCCGACGGCGAGGGGGCGGGGGCGGGCGAAAGGGCGGGCAATGGGACGCGACGTTGGACCGTGGAATACTTCTGCTCCACAGCTTGCGCGGTCGCCTGGGAAGAGGCGCAGCGCGCCGGCGCCACCGGCTTTCCCCTTTCCCCGTAGAAGCAGCCCGACCAGCGTGAACGACCCTTTGATAGCAGCCCGCGGCCTCCAAAAGCGCTTCGGCAAGTTCACGGCCGTCGACGGGGTCGACTTCGAAGTGCGCCGGGGCGAGGCGTTCGGGTTCCTCGGGCCCAACGGCGCCGGCAAGAGCTCGACCATGCGCATGATCGGCGCCACGTCGTCGCGTAGCGGTGGCGAGCTGGCGGTGCTCGGGCTGGACCCCGACCGGAGCGGCACGGAGATCCGCGCCCGCCTCGGCGTGGTCCCCCAGGAGGACAACCTGGACCTGGAGCTTTCGGTGGCGGACAACCTGTTCGTGTACGGCCGGTACTTCGGGATCGGGCGCCGGGAGCTGCGCCGGCGCATTGTCGACCTGCTCGAGTTCGCCCGCCTGTCCGAACGTGCCAGCGACCGGGTCGACGACCTGTCTGGGGGTATGAAGCGGCGCCTCACCATCGCCCGTTCGCTCGTCAACGAGCCCGAGCTGCTGCTCTTGGACGAGCCCACCACCGGGCTCGACCCCCAGGCCCGCCACCTTCTCTGGGACCGCCTCTACACCTTGAAACAGCAGGGTGTCACGCTCGTCCTCACCACTCATTACATGGAGGAGGCCGAGCAGCTCTGCGACCGCCTCGTCGTCATGGACAAGGCCCATATCATCGCCGCCGGGTCGCCGAGGGAGCTGGTGGAGCGCTACGTGACGAGGGAGGTAGTGGAGCTGCGGTTCCGCCCCGGGGAGGCCCCGGCGATGGCGGCGCGCATCGACGGCATGGCCGACCGGGTCGAGGCACTGGCCGACCGGCTCCTGCTCTACACCGACGACGGCGACGCCACCGCCGACGAGGTGGCGGCTGCCGGGCTCTCGCCCACCAGCACCCTCGTGCGGCGCTCGGGCCTGGAAGACGTGTTCCTCACCCTGACGGGGCGCCACCTGGCTGACTGAGCGATGGCACCACCTGAGCAACTGCCCCCGATAAGCCCATGAGCTGCCGCCCGTGACCGTCCCCGCCTACCTGCGCCCGCTCAGCTATTTCTGGCTCCAGTTCCGCCGGACCTGGAAGGCCGACGTCAGCACGACCTTCCTCACCCCGCTGCTGTTCCTGGCGTCGATCGGGGCCGGCTTGGGAGCGCTGGTCGGCCACGGCCGGCCAATGGCCAGCCTGGGCGGGGAAACGTACCTGTCGTTCCTCGCCCCCGCCCTTCTGGCCACGACCGCCATGCAGGTGGCGATCCTGCGGGCGACGTACGAGGTATGGGGGTGCTGCAACCCCTGGAGCGGGGCGTACCGTTCGATGCAGGCCTCGCCGATCGCCATAGAGGGGATCGTCGCCGGCCAGCTGGCCTGGATCGTCGCCCGGGTGCTGCTGGCGTCGGCGTTCTACCTGGCCGTGAGCGCCGCTTTCGGCACCGTGCGCTCCCCGGCTGCCGCCGGCGACCTCCTGGTCGGGCCGTTGGTAGGGCTGGCCTTCGCCGCACCGATCGCCGCTTACTCGGTCGGCGCCCGCCACGACCAGCCCTTCAGCGTCATCTTGCGGCTCGTCATGATGCCGCTGTTCTTGTTCTCGGGGACGTTCTTCCCCGTGTCCCAGCTCCCCGCCGCCCTGCAATGGCTGGCCTACTGCTTGCCCCTCTGGCACGGCATCGAGCTCTCCCGGGATCTCTACGCCGGCCACGTCCAAGCCTTGGCGGACGGCGGGCACGTGGCCTACCTGGTCGCCGTGGGAGCGGCCGGCGTCTTCGCCGCCCGGGTGACGTTCAAGAAGAAGTTGGCCCACTAGTGGTGGCCAAGCTGGGCCAGGTGGCGGGCGGGGAGGGCCGGTCCAGCGGGCTCGGGCCCGTGCGCCGCTCCCTCGGGTGGGCCAGACGCCCCCAGTCGCTCGTCGCCAGGAACTTCTCGGTCCAGGTGCGCGCCGTCCCCTATGTGTGGGCCACGGGGTTGGTGGAACCGTTCTTGTACCTGCTGTCGATAGGCATCGGCATCGGCCACCTGGTGGGCAAGGTGCCGGGCCCCCACGGGGCGCTGGTGCCTTACGCGGCGTTCGTCGCGCCCGGCCTCCTCGCCACTTCGGCCATGAACGGGGCCGTCTACGAGGCCACGACCAACATCTTCGCCAAGCTGCACTGGACCCGGCTCTACGAGGCCGTCATCGCCACCCCGCTCGCCCCGGCCGACATCGCGGCGGCCGAGATCGGCTTCGCCGTCTTGCGCTGCCTCCTGTACGGCGGGGTCTTCCTCGCCGTCATGGCCGCCCTCGGCGACACCCGGTCGTGGTGGGCGCTGCTGGCGGTCCCCTGCGTCACCCTGGTGGGCGCCGCCTTCGCCACCGCCGGCTTCGCCGCCACCTGCTACATGCGCTCATGGACGGACTTCGACAAGATCCAGCTGGTGATCATGCCGCTTTTCCTGTTCTCGGCGACGTTCTACCCGCTCTCGGACCTCCCCCGCTGGCTCCAACTGGTCGTACAGGCTCTGCCGCTCTACCCGGGGGTCGCGCTCTGCCGGGAGCTGTCGCTCGGCCAGCCCTCCTGGGACGCGCTCGGCCACGTCGCCTACCTCGTCGCTATGACCGCGGTCGGTGCCGCCGTGGCCCGCCGGCGGGTGGTGCAACTGCTGACGCCGTAGGGCGAGGGCGGGGCCGGCGGGGGCGGCGGC
>JBOGGK010000172.1:0-2587 GCA_050744045.1 Acidimicrobiales bacterium
CTCTGCGATCGAGCCGGCGCGGGGCACGGGCGCACTCGTGACATCGCCTATCGCGTAGACATCCTCAAAGCGGGTCGCGAACCTCGAGGTGTCGACGGAAATCCAACCGTCGTCGGTAAGCCCCGACTCGACGACGACCGGTGGGACGCAGTGCACCGGTATTCCGAGCAACAGGTCGCAGGGCACCGTGCCTCCGTCGGCCAGGTGCACGGCGTGCGCGTCGGGGTCCAGTCGCGTCACCCTCGAAGCTGGGTGGTACTGGATGTTCCGCTCGTTGAGCAGGTCGACGATCGCAGCCGAGGTGTCCTGCGAGATCGGGATGGGCAACGGCATGGGCGTCACGAGGTGGATGGTGGTCTGCTCGCGAACTCCTCGCTGGGTGAGGTACTCGTCCAATAGAAAGGCAGTCTCATTCGGCGCGGGTGGGCACTTGAAGAACCCTCCGAGCACCCCGATCACGATGTCCCCGCCAGCGAACTCGGCCAGCGCTACCCGCGCCCGGTCCGCACCAGCCGGAGAGTAGAACTCGTAACCCCCCTCGACCAGCCCGGGCGTAGCGGCCGGATCGAGGTCCGCTCCCAGGGCCACGACGAGGATGTCCGCGGCGTAACTGTTCTTGTCAGTGAGCACTGTACGCGAGACGGGGTCTATCGAGCGCACGGTCTCCTGTCGGAACTGGACCCCTGGTGCGGCCAGGTCTCGGTAGAACAGGCGCACATCGTCCAGGCTCTGGCGCCCGAACATCACGTCGAGCTTGGCGAAGCCGAAGACAAAGGAGTCGTTCTGGTCGATCAGCGTGACTCCTACACCGTCGCCCAACGCGGTACTCAGCCGCGTGGTCAGTTCAAGGCCGCCGAATCCCGCCCCGAGCACCACTACCTGTGTCGACATGCAGTGATGGTAGCCGTCATCGACGCCGTATCCCCCGATGGAGCCCGTGGTGCCAACCGTTCCAGCAAGACACGCCCTGCGAGGCGGACCATCCATTGCGCTGTAGGGTTTGGCTGACCACCCTGACCGCATCGGGCAGCGCATCGGCCTCATCACTCTGGGCACCCCTGAGGGTCGGCGGGAGCAATGCAGGCTTCCAGGGACAAGCGTCGGCGCCGGCCGCTCCGCCCGCTGTAGGACCGCACCGAACGGGCCGTTCTGCGCTGACAACGGCTCCGGCTGACGGGCTACTCGCAGGAGCGCGGATTCGGCGTCCCGGTACCGTTCCAGGCCTGTCGCCGTGGAGGACTCCTTCACCGACAGTGGTGGCGCTCAGTCCCAACATCCGGCTCCTGTGTGGCCAGACAAGCGACCCACTAGTGCAAGCAAACGTCGATAGGTGGCCAAGCATACGAGAGGCCAGGAGTGGTGGGATCGGCTAGGTGCCGTCCCACAGCCCCGTCCACCTACCCCGAGCCGATTGCGGTCTACGACCGCTGCATCGAGGGCGGGCAGCGCTTCCCCGTCAGCAATGCGGCGAATGCCGCTGCCGGGGGCCAAGCTTCCGATGGGGACTCCCTGGGCGAGCCGTCGTCCCTGGTCAGGACCCCAGGAGCCGCGTGCACCAAAGTATGACTGTGTGTACTGCAGAGCTTCGCCTGGCGCCAGTTGACGTTCGGGCGCCAATGTTGGGTACTCGACCCCAAGGGTGAGTACGCCGCCTTCGCCTCTGCCGGCGGCGCCGCTCCGTTGCGCCTCGGCCCCGGTCTCGGGTTGCGGCTCAACCCGCTCGACACCGGCTCTGCCCGCACCCAGCCGCCGCACCAAAATCGGGCTGAGCTGCTGGGCGCCTTGCTGGCCAGCTCCCTCGGCCGTCCCCTCCTCCCGGCCGAGCGCGCCGCCACCGACGTGGCCCTGGCGGCTACAGAGCAGCACATGGCCGTGCCCACCCTGGCCGCCGTCTCGGAGGCCTTGCTCCGTCCCGAGGAAAGCCAGGCTCGCCTGCTCGGCGCCGCCACCGACGAGCTGCGCCAGGACGGCCGCCAGGTGGCGCTGGAGCTGCGCCGGCTCGTCCATGGCGACCTGGCCGGCATGTTCGACGGGGAGACCTCGGCCGGTGTGGACCTGGCGGCACGGGTAGTTGTCCTCGACCTCTCCCGGCTCTACGCCTCGCCGGCTCTCGGCCTGCTGATGGTGTGTGCCCTGTCCTGGCTCCAGGGCGCCCTCACCACCGGCCCCTCCCTGAAGCGCCTGGTGGTCCTGGACGAGGCCTGGGCCGTGCTGTCCCACCTGGGCACCGCTCGTTGGCTGCAGGCGAGCTTCAAGCTGTCCCGCTCCTACGGGGTGGCCAACATCGCCGTCGTCCACCGCCTCTCCGACCTGAAGGCGGCCGGCCACGAAGGCTCCGAGCAGCAGCGGCTCGCCGAAGGCCTGCTCGCCGATGCCGAGACCCGGGTCGTGTTCGGCCAGGCGCCGGGGGAGGCGGCTGCCGCCGGCGAGCTGCTCGGGCTGTCTGCCACCGAGCAGTCGCTCTTGCCCCAGCTTCCCCGGGGCGTGGCGCTGTGGCGCGTCGGGCAGTCCTCGTTCCTGGTCGAGCACGACCTGAGCGAGGAGGAGCGGGCGCTGGCAGACACCGACTCGGCCATGAGGCCCGCCG
>JBOGGK010000173.1:0-6708 GCA_050744045.1 Acidimicrobiales bacterium
GTCTCCGACCGCGCGGGGCTCACCTGCAGCTTGCGCATATCGCTGCAGCCGATGTTGCCTTCAACGTCGTTAACCGTCTGGGCGCCCCGGTTGCTTTCTTTCTCGGCTCAATAGCCCGGCCTGCACGTGCCCCTGTCAACGCTTCGCCGCCATCCTCGCGGGTGACAGCGCATGGCTCGGGGCCACCGTGGTGCGCTGCTCCTTCGGTGTAGGGCTCTTTCATCCCCTCCTCCATGCCGGTTTATCCCGGCGCTCTAACGATGGCGTTACGGTGCCGGTGCCCAGAGCGCCCGCTGTTCGATAGCCACTGAAGCGCGGCCGTCGCCAGCGGCGATCACCGAGAGCAGGGCCCTACCGGGGCCCGCGGCTATCCCGTGCTCGGTGAACCTAACGGACTGAAGGCTGTTCCTCTCATCGACGGGGGCCCGCCCCCATACCCCCGCTGACGCCCCTTCGCTTCGCTCCGGGTTGTCCTCGGGAGTAGAGCATCGCCAGTGCCCAACAGGCGTCCGAGCACTTCCGCCCCTACACGCCTTCGCCTTTACACCAGGCTCGATGTCTCACCGGCACAATCAACCTCGGCAAATCACTCGATTCGCTCCGCAGGTCAATTGCCCACTCTGAACCCCGAGAACAATTCACATTCAGGCCGGGAGGCCATGAATTGTTGCTCGGCTCCGCCAATTAGTCGGTATGGGCGTTCTGTACTCGCGACTGCCCCAGTACGGCACTTCATGGGCATGTCCCACTTGGATATTGCTGCGTGGTAGGGGATGCGTTGACAACCGTCCCTGCTGTTCAGTACCGACGTGATCGTCCCTCTGTCGATTAGTCATCCAGCTGCAAGCGGCTCAATGCGCTCGAGGATGCCAGCGAGCCGGTCGCGTTCGGACTCGAGGTCGTAGCGACCCTGAAGATTGAGCCAGAACCGCTCGCTGGTGCCGAAGTACCTGGCGAGACGCAGCGCGGTGTCGGCGCTGATCCCCCGCTTGCCGTGAACGATCTCGTTGATCCGTCGTGGGGGGACCCCGATCGCCACCGCCAAGCGGCGCTGGGTAATCCCCAGGGGTTCCAGGTACTCCTCCAGGAGCACCTCCCCTGGGTGTACTGGATCCATGATGGCGCGCTCGCTCATTTCCTGCTCCTCAGTGATAATCAACTATCTCGACTTCCTCTGGGCCTGCTGGCGTCCAGCGAAAGCTGATCCTCCACCGCTCGTAACCCTGATGCTGTAGGTACCGGCTCGGTCAGCCACGAGCTTCTCGAGATGGTTGCCAGGTGGAACCCTGAGATCGCCGAGTTGCTCGGCAGCATCGAGGATCAGCAGTTTGCGTAGGGCTGCGCGCTGGGTTGTCGCGTCCAGCCTTCGCGGTCGCTTCCGTTGCCAGACGCGTTCGGTGTCGTTGTCCCGAAAGGACCGCAGCACCCATCTAGTATAACGCGTCCCGTCAATAACGGGGAGCGTTATCGCCCGCGGGCGGCTCTTTCTGATGGCCACATTCCTCAAGGGGCCAAGTGGCTGGGTCGAACCGGCAAGCTGTCACCGAACGGCGGGATCCCTGGACCGGTGTGTGCCCGCCCACACATGGATGGGGCACCAGAAGCACGCGCTTCTATCGCCCTGCGTCTCACGGCCTAGAGTGCGAACCTGGTCCGATGACTGACCTGGTGCGTGTCGCTCGCGCGGCGGACTTGCCTGCCCTTCGGGAGATCGAACGGGAGTCGGGCCAGCGGTACCGCGAATTCGGACTCGATGAGGTTGCCGACGACGAGCCCGCGTCGATCGAGGTCCTGGCTGGCTACGCCGACGGCGGGCGGGCGTGGGTGGCGGTGGATGCCCATGGCGTCCCGCTGGGCTACGTCCTGGTCGATGAGGTCGACGGCGCCGCCCACATCGATCAGGTCAGCGTGACCCCCGCCCATCAGGGCCGGGGCCTCGGGCGGGCTCTCATCGTCCGGGCCGCCAGTGGGCCAGGGACCAGCACATGCAGGCTCTGACCCTCACCACCTTCGGCCATATCCCCTGGAACCGTCCGCTCTACGAGCATCTCGGCTTCCGGGTCCTAGCCGACGGTGAGCTCGGTCCCGGTATGCGGGCGGTGCGGGAGGCAGAGGCGGCCCATGGGCTCGATCCAGCGTGGCGGGTGGTCATGCGCCGGGAACTGGGCCCGGCACCGACCCCCGAGGCTCGGGCCTGGGCTCCGGCGGACCCAACGCCAAGACGTCCAACCCGCCGCGGAGGTGTACCTACGGTCGGGTCATGCTGCCGTTCCGGCCATCCCTCCTCTCGTCCACGGGGACGACGACGTACGGTGCTGGTTCGCGGGGACTGTCTTCCCTCATCAGGAGCTTTCGATCGCCGAGGAGGCCTCGGGGCTTGTGGTGGGCCTGATGGTCCTCGACGGTGACTTCATGAGCCAGTTCTACGTCGACCCCGGCCACGTCGGGGCCGGCACCGGCTCGGCGTTGCTCAGCATCGCGCAGTCGCTGCGGCCCGGAGGTCTCCAGCTGTGGACGTTCCAGTCCGACGAGGACGCCCAGAGGTTCTACGAGCGACAGGGGTTTACCGCTGTCGAGTGGACCGACGGTACGGGAAACGAGGAGCGGGCCCCAGACGTCAGGTGTGTCTAGAAGCCGAACCAGTGCCGCGTCCGGAAACGTTCGCCCTCTAAATCCACCACCTGGGGGCCCCCACCACGCATCCTGGTCTGAGCAGGTCGGTCTGCCAGATAGGAGTCCCCATATCCGCGACCGGACGCAGCGCAGGCGTGAAAATAGTGCTCGGGCTGGCCCGCGACGCCGGAGGAGCTTGGCACTTGAGGCCGTATAGGAGTCTGGCGCTGGGGCTGACCAGAAAGGTCGCGCATTGTTGCCACGAGCACGCGGAACAGAATTTCGTTTCCCGGACGAGGCCCCCGGCTCAGCCCGTCCTGCCCCGACCAACGAGGAGGTGACCCTCTAGGTCGCTGGTGTCTTTCGTGCGTAGATGCTCGCGTTCGCGGCCCGGATCGGCAAGAATTACATGCATTTATCTGTAGTTAATTAACTAGAGAGCGCAGAAATGCCTACTTGTGACGTCGATGACGCGTTGGTAACGTGGCGACATCGAGGACGCCTGGGTAACAACCAGCGGCGACGACCGGCACTTGGGCCCGACAGTGAAAGGCACCAGGCTCTTGTGTGGCTAGGCGGGGCGAGCGAGCACTCCAGCCCCTCGGACTGCCCGGGGGGCGCCGTCTGTGGGCTGGGCTTCGAGGGCTTTGACCTCCCTGCGCATTGCTTGGACCTCCACCAACCGCTGTGACAGCCAGACGTCGTTCTTGCTCATCGGCTGGCCGTAGCGCTCCAGGTACTGTTGTTGGCGCGCGGCCAGCGCCTCGGTTTCTTCTAACTGGCGGCGGATCTCAGGCAGAAAACGGCGGTCTGTTGCGAAGTGGTCACAGGTGTGGCAGGCATTGCCCTTATCGCAGCACTTTGTCGGGGGCAGGAGGCAGTAGCCGTTGGGCAAGATGCGCTGGCGATCAGGGACCGCCCATCCGCTGCCCGACGACAACGCCATCGCCCGGCACCGGCGGCTCGGACAAGGCCGCCCCGGTTACCGTCTGGACGGAGTCCTGCTGCGGGCCCTCGGCAGCGGGCAGAACATGCTCACGGTCCGAATCGACCTCGACTGACCTCCCGTTGGCGAGCCGGCTGCTTCCTCGTCGCCGTCGACGTGGCGTCGGGTGCTTGTGTGGCGAGCACACCAAGAAGAGTTGTCGCCATGGTCCCGGGGATAGTCGAAGCTGCGATAGACCTTCCCGCGATCAAGTTTTGGGACTTCACGTCGACACACGGCGAGAGCGCACCGTACCGGATCCGACCGGTTCGAGAACTGGCTGTTCAACGCCGCCATCGAGTGTCGGACTCTACGGGTTTCAGCTCGCGCTCAACACGAGGAATCTCGGTATCGGACCTGATCAGGGCACTGCATACGTATATCCTGTGCAGCCCTATGCACCGGCGCCCGTCAGCTCGGATTGCCCGCGAACCCGCTGGTCACCGGCGGCGGGCGCGGCGCCACCCTGCACAGGGCACGCGTACGCAGCGTTGATAAGGCCCCGAGAAACTCGCATCTCCGACGCAAGCCGGAACGAGAAACCGCTGGTCAGGTGCCGGTACCCCTGCACGAGGCGCGCTCAACCAGCGGTCGTGGTGGCGGGGGGTTGCCGCGATCAGGCTACTCCGGGCCTCGACCCCGACGAATCTGCTGGCAGACGGGCCGTGCATATGCAGCGCCAGGGCAGCCACCTACTCATCGGAACCGATCTGGCTCGGGGTCCCCAGAAACCCCGAACCTCCCTTGACCTTCGGGTTCCTGACCCGAAGGTCAGGGCGATCGCGCCCAGTCTGACCGATTGGCGCCCTAGGTCTAACCCACGCTGCAGTAGCTGACCCGCCTGATCCGAGATCGCTCCGATGGCAGCCACCGACGCCGGCCGACTTCACTCCCCGCCAAACTCAACCTTGGGGTTGATAACTGACCGACAGCAAGGTACAGTTCTACTCAACCACAAAGTTGAGGAGGATCGGTGGCTGCGCCCGCGATCGTGACAGTGTTCTCGGCATTAGCCGACGAGACGAGACTCGACATCGTGACCCGCCTCGCCAACGGCGACTCGACGTTGAGCGAGCTCGCCGAGCACTACGACATGTCGATCCAGGCGGTGTCCAAGCATCTCTCGGTGCTCGAGAACGCGGGGGTCGTGGCCCGACGGCGAGAGGCACAGCGTCGACCGGTCCGACTGGAAGCGGAGGTGTTCGACCTGATGACCAAGTGGATCGAGCGATATCGCCAGAACGCCGAGGCCGGCTACCAGCGCCTCGACCAGCTGCTCGCCCAACTCGACGACCCGAGACCCGACAACGACGAAGGAGCAACGCCATGACGACGACGACCAATCGAGAAGCCCAGATCACGATCGACGACAATACGCCGTCGATCAGAATCGTCCGGGAGTTCGATGCCGCGGCCAAGGCCGTCTTCCGGGCACACACGGAGCCGGAGCTATATGTGCAATGGGTCGGCCCCGACAGCCTCGACTCCAGCCGTATCGACCGATGGGATTGCCGCACCGGCGGCGAGTGGCGCTATGTCTCCATTCGAGGCGACGAGGAGCACTGGTTCCGGGGCTGCTTCCACGAAGTCCGGGCGAACGAGCTCATCGTCCAGACCTTCACCTACGAGCCGATGGCCGACAACGTGTCGCTCGGACGCTTCGTCTTCGAGGACCTGCCGGGCAGCCGCTGCCGGCTCACCGCGACTTCGCTGGTCGACAGCTTCGAAGCGCGCGACGCGTTCGTCGCCAGCGGCATGGAAGTCGGCGTCCGAGACGGCTACCGCAAGCTCGACGCGCTCCTCGCCCGATAAAGCCAGCAGCTGCGATCGACAACCCGAGGGAAACATCATGCGAGAGCTGATCGTCGACTTCATCACCTCCCTTGACGGGTACGCGTCTGCCGAGGGCTGGCCGGGCTGGTGGGGACTCGAAGGCCCCGAGTACTTCGGCTGGCTCGCCGAGCAACCCGACGCCACGCTGCTTATGGGTGCGAACACCTACCGGCTGATGTCGGGCTTCGCCGCGGGCGCCACCCCGGCGGGGACCGACGAGTTCTCCAACGACGAGGAAGGCTCGATCAGCGGGCTCACCGCAGCGTCGAAGGTGGTGTTCTCGTCCACCCTCGAGGAACCACTCGCTTGGGCGAACACGACCCTCGTACGCGGCGACGCCGTCGAAGCGGTGCGAGCGATGAAGGCGGACGGGCCGGGCCTCCTGAGCACTATCGGCAGCATCAGTCTGTGCCGGTCGCTGCTGCGAGCTGGACTCGTCGACCGGTTCCGGGTCGTGATGTTCCCGGTCATCACGGGCGCCACCGGCAGAGAACGCATCTACGACGGCTATCCCGACGTCGCGCTCGACTTGATCGCCAGCAGAACCTTCGACGGGCGGATCCAACTCGTCGAATATCGTCCCCGGGTCCTTGAACACCCGTCCCTCGACGCCACAGCGTGATGCCAGATCGGCGCACCCACTGTCAGGCTTCGATCGGAACGGGACAACACCAACGTTCGGGTTTCGCGACCCGAAGGTCGGCAAGAAGGGACCTCCCACAACCGCTCAACACCGTCATAGCAACTGCTACGGCTGTTACGGCACTGGCGTGCAATCGGCTGGCGACCTCGCATGGCTATTCGGGCTGGAGCTTGAGCGCCAGACTCGGTACGACGAGTGACGCTAGGAGGCGGGCCAGATCCGGGAACTGTTGCAACGGAAATTGACGATCGCTCCGTCGGCCGCGTCAAAGGAGCGTCGGCTGCTGGTGGATCGACCATCTTTGACTTGTAACGTGTGATGCCCCGGCTCGATCGACACGTCGATCGTGCCATGCATGTCGATCGACCCGACATCGTTGCCATCGAGCAGGACGTGGAACGTGCCACGTCGGAGTTCAGCAATGGGCCAGAACCCCATAGCGAGGCTCTTTTCTCTAACCAGGTGCAGCGTTGCCGTCACGTTTTGTGTCCTTTCTCGCGTGAGCCGATTCGGCGTTGTTGTCAGCCGCTGTGATCATGAAGGTCTCAACTCCGCGCGCCAGTAACGAGGCGTTCGCGGTCGAATACACCCGCTACTACTCGCCAAGCCAAAAGGTCGACGACCAGCAGGGCGA
>JBOGGK010000174.1:0-6510 GCA_050744045.1 Acidimicrobiales bacterium
CTTGGACGCGGGGCTGGCGGTCAACCTGGAAACTGGCTTCGAGGAGTGCGAGCCCTGGCTCGACCAGCTCGACCTGTTGCTGGTGATGACCGTCCACCCCGGCTTCGGCGGCCAGAGCTTCATGAGCGAGGCCGTCCCCAAGATCGCCCGTGCTCGCCACGCCATCGACACCCTCGGGGCCCGGGCGGACCTGGAGGTGGACGGGGGGATCGACCCTATGACAGCACCGGTCGTGGTGGCGGCGGGGGCGCGCCTGCTCGTTGCGGGGAGCGCCATATTCGGACATGATGACCCCGTGGCCGCCGCTCGCCAGATCAGGCAATCAGGGCAGTCTGCCCTAGCCGGAGGGGGCTTGGCCACGCCTGGAGAGGGCCCGCCGGCGCCGGGGGCGGGCCTGGCGGCGCCTGGGGGGAGGGGCGCCCCGTGAGCTACCAGGCAAAGGTGCTCACGATCTCGGACTCGGTCATGCGGGGCGAGCGCGAGGACGAGAGCGGGCCGGCCGTGGCCCGGACGCTCGAGGAAGCGGGTTTCGAGGTCATCGAGCAGTGGAGCGTGGCGGACGGCGCCGCCTCGGTCGCCGGGGACCTCGCCCGCATGGCCTCGTCCTTCACCGGGATCGTGGTCACCACCGGGGGCACCGGGTTCGGGCCGAGGGACCAGACGCCCGAAGGCACCGCCGAAGTCCTCGACCGCCATGCGCCCGGCTTGGGGGAGGCCATGCGCCGGTCGAGCCCGCTGGCGCCGCTTTCGCGCGGCATCGCCGGCACCCGGGGCCGGGCGCTCGTGCTCAACCTGCCGGGCTCCCCGAAGGCGGCGCTGGAATGCCTGTCGGCGGTGATCGACCTCCTCCCGCACGCGGTGGCCGTGCTGGCGGGCGAGCGGCCGCATTGACCTAGGGTTTTCGTGATGCTACGCCTGGTCCTTCCCAAGGGTTCGCTCGAACGCGCCACGCTGGAGCTGTTCGAAGCCGCCGACCTGGCCGTCTCCCGCCGCTCGGAGGTGGACTACCGCGCCAGCATCAACGACCACCGCATTTGCGAGGTACGCATCCTGCGGCCCCAGGAGATCCCCCAGTATGTCGCCGATGGGCTGTTCGACCTGGGCATAACGGGCCGGGACTGGGTGGAGGAGACGGGGGCCGAAGTGGTGTCCCTGGGGGAGCTCGCCTACTCCAAGGCCACCGCCCTGCCCATCCGCATCGTGCTGGCGGTGGCGGAGGGGTCGCCCTGGTCGTCGGCGAAGGAACTGCCCGAGGGGGTGAGGGTATCTACGGAGTACCCGAGGCTCACCGGCCGGTTCCTGATGGCCAACGGGGTCAAGGCCGACGTCCTGGTCTCCTACGGCGCTACCGAGGCCAAGGTGCCCGAGATAGCCGACGCGGTGGTGGAGCTCACCGAGACGGGCCGGGCGTTGAAGGCGGCGGGCCTGCGGATAATAGAGACGGTCCTCGTTTCTTGCACCGAGCTCGTGGCCCACCCGGCGGCCTGCCTCGACCCCGAACGGCGCAAAGCCATGGAGGACATCAGGACCCTCCTGCAAGGGGCCCTCACCGCTCGGGGGCGGGTGCTCGTAAAGCTGAACGTGGCCAGCGCCGACCTCGACCGGGTGATCTCGCTGCTCCCGGCGATGCGCAGCCCGACGGTCTCCCAGCTGTTCGGGGGGGGCAGCTACGCGGTGGAGACGGTCGTCGCCAAGCAGACGGTCAACAAGCTGATCCCCGAGCTGAAAGATGCGGGCGCGTCCGACATAATCGAGTTGCCGATAAGCAAGATCGTCCCGTGACCTCCCCGAGCGGAGCCATCCCCGGTGGCCCGGGCAAGGGGAAAGTGGAAGCCTTCGACGTGGAGGCGGGCCTCGGGCAGGTACGGGCCGAGGGGGGCCGGCTGTACTCGTTCCATTGCACCGATATCGCCGGCGGCTCGCGCCAAATTGACGTAGGTGCGGCCGTCGAGTTCGTGGTGGTGCCCGGGCACCGAGGTACCTGGGAGGCGAGAAACGTAACTCCTGAGCCAGGTAAGTGACCCCGCCCCGGGGCCCCGTTAGGATAGGACCATGACGGACACAGAGCTCTCTCGGCGCGCGCTGCTGGCCCGGTTGGCTCGAGGCGGCGCGGGGGCCGGGGCGGCGGCGTTGCTTGGCGGCAGCCTCAGTTCCTGTGGCCAGGCTGACGCGCCCGGGGCGGGCGGGCGCGACCTGAGCGCGGCGAGCCTGCCCCAGCTGGCTTCGGCCACGAGCGCGCTGAGGGCCGGGGACGCGTACGCCTTCCGCTCGCGGCCCGACCTAAAAGCGCCCGTCATCACCCTCGACGTCCGTACGGCCGAGGCGTCCCCCGGCCTGATCGTGACCGATGCCCACGCCGGCCCTACCTACCAGGGCCCGCTGATCCTTGACGGAGAAGGCAACCTGGTATGGTTCCTGCCGCTTTCGCCGGGCAAGGACGTCTCCAAGCGGGCGTTCAACGTGAGGGTGCAGTCGTACCGGGGCCGGCCCGTCCTGGCCTGGTTCGTGGGCGCCGTCGTGCTGGCCCACGGGCAGGGCCACTACGAGCTCTGGGACTCGAGCTACTCCAAGGTGGCCGAAGTGCACGGCCAGGACGGTTATCAGGCAGATCTGCACGAGTTCCTGCTCACCAAACAGGGCACGGCACTGTTCACCTGTTACGGCCAGGCCAACGCCAACCTCTCCAAGTTCGGCGGCAAGACCGTTGGGAGCTACTTCTACGGCGTGGTACAAGAGGTCGACCTCGGCACTGGGAAGCTCTTGTTCGAGTGGCGCAGCGACTCCCACGTCGCCTTGGAAGAGTCCTACCTGCCCCTGAAGAACCCTGATTACCCCTGGGACTACTTCCACGTGAACTCGATCGACATCGACCCGACCGACGGCCACCTCATCGTCTCGGGGCGCAACACCTCGACGTTCTACAAGCTGCACCGCACGAGCGGGGAGGTCCTGTGGAAGTGCGGGGGCAAGTCGAGCGACTTCGAGATCGCCCAGGACTCCAACTACTTCTTCCAGCACGACGTGCGGCGCCGGCCCGACGGCTCGGTCACGCTGTTCGACAACGAAGGCGGCCCGCCCTGGCGGGGGTCCCAGTCTCGGGCCTTGGTGCTCGCGTTCGACGAGAAGGCCCGCACCGTCGAGCTCATCCGCCAGTACGTGCACTCCCCGAAGGTGCGCTCGGGGGCGCTGGGCAGTGTCCAGGACCTCGCTGACGGCCACCGGTTCGTGGGCTGGGGAGAAGCGAGCTATTTCACCGAGTACGACGGTGCCGGCCGGGTCGTCTTCGACGGCGGCCTGGCCCCGGGCACGGAGTCGTACCGGGCGTTCAAGCAGCGCTGGGTGGGCCGCCCCAAGGTGCCGCCCGCCATCTTCGTGGCGCGGGGCGGTTCGTCGGCCACTGTCTACGCCAGCCACAATGGCTGCACCGGCATCGCCAAATGGGTCATCGTCGGTGGCGCGACGGCGGCCAGGTTGGCCCCGGTGGGCTGGGCCAAGCACATGGGCTTCGAGACCGCGGTCACCGTGCCCCGGCCCCCGGCTTACCTCGCGGCCGAGGCGGTCGACGGCGCCGGCCAGGTCCTCGGCCGCTCGGCCCCCGCCAGCCTGCGCTGAGCGCCGAGGCGCGCTCGACGGCCGAACGGGCCGTCCCGCGCCCTTCGTAGCCGCCATGGCAGCCAGGAGGGCAGCGGATCGGCCAAGATGGCAAGGGTGATGAAGAACCCGCGAGATGACGAGCCGCAACTGGTAGTCGTGCGTTCCGAACCCCCGCACGGCCAGGGCGACGGCACCGACCAGCCCAGCGAAGAGGTCGAGACCATCGGGCGGCCGGCCAAGGTCATGCGCATCGGGTCGATGATCCGCCAATTGCTCGAAGAAGCGCGCCAAGCCCCGCTCGACGAGGCGAGCCGCATCCGGCTGCGGGAGATCTACGACACCTCTCTCAACGAACTGCAAGAAGGCTTGTCCCCCGACCTGGCGGCCGAACTGGTCCGCATGGCCCCACCGTTCCATCCCGAGGCGGTGCCGACCGAAAGTGAGCTCCGGGTGGCGCAGGCGCAACTGGTCGGGTGGCTGGAGGGGCTGTTCCACGGGATCCAGGCGACCCTGTACGCGCAGCAGATGGCCCAGCGCGCCCAGGTGGAGGAGATGCGCCGGAGGGGCTTGCCGAGCGGCCCGGGCGGGCACGAAGGGCCCGAACAGCAGCCCCCTCCGGGCACCTACCTGTAACGTCCGCGCTCGTTCGGCGGCCGGGGCCGGCGGTGCGGGTGGGCGTCACCGGGACGCGCTAGATTCGATGGAACAACACGGCTGTAATCTTGTCCACAGGTTTGCCCACAGGCGGCTGTGGACGCCGGAGGGCTCGTCGAAGGAGGTGGCCAAGCAGTGAGCGGGTCGTTCGCCCACCTGCACCTCCACACCGAGTTCTCCATGCTCGACGGGGCTGCCCGGGTGGAGGAGGTGGTAAAGCGGGCCGCCGCCGACGGCCAGCCGGCGGTCGCCATTACCGACCACGGCAACATGTACGGCGTCCTGGACTTCTACAAGTCCGCCCGGGAGGCCGGCCTGAAGCCGGTCATCGGCACCGAGGCCTACATGGCGGGCGAGAGCCGCTTCGAGCGCCCCTTGCGCCGGGGGAGGCTGGACGACACCGGCGGCGAGGCCGACGAGGGCGACAAGCTCTACTACCACCTCACGCTTCTGGCCGAAGACAACACCGGCTACAAGAACTTGCTCAAGTTGTCCTCGGAGGCGTACCTGTCCGGCTACTGGTACAAGCCGAGGTGCGACTGGGAGCTGCTCGAGCGGTTCCACGAGGGCGTGATCGCGACGACCGGCTGCCTGGGCGGCGTCGTCAACCAGGCCTTGTTGCGGGGCGACGTCGAAGCGGCGAGCGCGAGCGCGGCCCGCCTGCAGGACATATTCGGGCGGGAAAACCTCTTCGTAGAGCTGCAGGACCACGGCCTCGAGAAGCAGCGCAAGGCCAACCCCCAGCTGGTCGAGATCGCACGGCGGATCGAGGCCCCGCTGCTAGCCACCAACGACAGCCACTACGCGACCCGGGAGGACCACCTGGCCCACGACGCCCTGCTCTGCGTGCAGACGGGTTCCAACATGGACGACCCGAAGCGGTTCCGTTTCGAGGGCTCGGAGCACTACCTGAAGACGGCAGCAGAGATGCGGGCACTTTTTTCCGAGCTCCCGGAGGCGTGCGACAACACCTTGTGGGTGGCCGAGAGGGCAGACGTGACGATCGAGCTCGGCAAGCCCAAGCTCCCCGCTTTCCCTTCCCCGGGGGGCTTCGCCAGCTCGGACCAGTACCTGAGGCACCTGAGCTTGGTAGGAGCCGAACAGCGCTACGGGAGCCCGGTACCCGCCAAGGTCGTCGAGAGGCTCGACTACGAGCTCGGCGTGATCGCTTCCATGGGCTTCTCGGACTATTTCTTGGTCTGCTGGGACCTCATCCGCCACGCCCGGGAGCAAAAGATCCGGGTGGGGCCGGGACGGGGGAGCGCGGCCGGGTGCTGCGTGGCCTACTGCCTGCGCATCGTCGACCTCGACCCGATCCGGTACGACCTGCTGTTCGAGAGGTTCCTGAACCCGGGCCGCAAGCAGATGCCCGACATCGACATGGACTTCGACGAGCGCTACCGGGCCGAGATGATCCGCTACGCCTCAGAGCGCTGGGGCGCGGACCACGTGGCGCAGATAGTCACCTTCTCCACCATCAAGGCCCGGGCGGCCGTGCGCGACGCGGCCCGGGTGCTCGGCTACCCCTACAGCCTCGGCGACCGCATCGCCAAGGCGATGCCCCCTCTGGTGATGGGCCGCGACACACCGCTGTGGGCGTGCTTCCAGGAGGACCCCAAGCACGCCGATGGCTACCGGGTGGCCGCCGAGCTGAGGGAGATGTGCGCCGCCGACCCCGATGTCAAGCGGGTAGTCGACGTGGCCAAGGGCCTCGAGGGCCTGCGCCGCCAGGACGGCATCCACGCCGCCGCGGTGGTGATCTCGGCCGACCCCCTGACCGAGCACCTCCCGGTGCAGCGCAAGCCCGAGCCTGGTGGCCGGCCCGAGGACGCCCCCACTGTCACCCAGTACGAGATGCACGCAGTCGAGGAGCTCGGCCTGCTCAAGATGGATTTCCTCGGGCTGCGCAACCTGAGCGTCGTCGAGCGGGCGCTGGACATGATCGAGGCCAACACGGGCGCGCGGCCCGACATCGACGCCCTGCCCCTTGACGACCCGGCCACCTACGAGCTGCTGGCGCGGGGCGACACCGTGGGGGTGTTCCAGCTCGAAGGCTCCAACATGCGTGCGCTGGTGCGGGCGCTGGCGCCCACCGACCTGGGCGACGTCGCCGCGTTGGTGGCGCTCTACCGCCCCGGGCCCATGGCGGCCAACATGCACTACGACTACGCCGACCGTAAGAACGGCAGGCAGCCCCTCGCCTACCTCCACCCCGACATGGCCGACGTGCTCGGCGACACCTACGGGCTCTGCATCTACCAG
>JBOGGK010000175.1:0-5374 GCA_050744045.1 Acidimicrobiales bacterium
GACCGGCCACATGTCCATGACGGTTACCTCTCGACGCGCAAGTACCGAAATGTGACCAGCGGTAACGATAAGGTCGCGCTCGTCGTCGAATGACCTGGCTTCCATCGACCCTTGGGCGCCGCCATCGGTTCGAGTCTACGGTACCGCCACCGTGCCCGCGCCGGGGCGGCGTCGACCAGCACCGCGCTGAGGCCGCCGGCGGTGGTGCAGCGGGCGGAACCCGAGACCGTTCGTCGCCGTCCCGGCTGCGGGTCTCCCACGTCCAGGTCACGCGGCCCGGATATAGTGGTGGCCTCCGCCCAGGGCGGCTGTTGCGCTCATGACCCTGCAAGCTGATCTCCTTGCGCTCAGCGCTGGCGGAGCGTTGAGCGATATCGGGCGCAGCCTGCGTGAGGCGTTTTACATGTTCTGGGACACGCTGTGGGCGCTCGTCCTCGGCTTCACGTTGTCAGGTGCGGTGCAGGCGTTCGTGCCGCGCTCGGCCCTGCGGCGTACGATGGGTGACCACCGCCCGGCGGCGGTAGCCCGGGCTTCGCTTTACGGGGTGGTGTCCTCTTCGTGCTCGTACGCAGCATCAGCCATGGCGCGCTCTTTGTTCGCCAAAGGGGCGGACTACTTGGCGGCGATGGTCTTCATGTTCGCTTCGACCAACCTTGTCGTAGAGCTCGGCATCGTGCTCGTCGTGCTGATCGGCTGGCAGTTCCTGGCCTCCGAGCTCATTGGCGGGGTGATCATGATCGTCCTCCTCGTCGCCCTCGGTTCGCTCTGGTTGCGTGGGCGCGCCCTCTCCGAGGCACGTGC
Organism: Acidimicrobiales bacterium; assembly: GCA_050744045.1. GTDB lineage: Bacteria > Actinomycetota > Acidimicrobiia > Acidimicrobiales > Palsa-688 > JBOGGK01. The sequence continues at coordinate 802 of JBOGGK010000175.1, forward strand.
GCTCACCAATGCGCGTACGTTGGCCGATGCAGGCGGGGCAAAGAGCGGTAATGGCGAGGCCGCCTTGGAGCGCGAGGGCTGGCGCCGGCGCGCCCGCAGCACGGCCGGGTGGTCCGACGCAGCCGGCTACACGGTGAGCGACCTCACGATGCTGCGCAAGGAGATGGTGATCGGGTTCGTAGTCGCTGGGTTCTTGACGGTGCTCGTCCCGGCGCAGGTTTGGGGCGACGTGTTCGTGCACGGCCACGGCTTTTGGACGAGCCTGGAAAACGTGGCCGTCGGACCGTTCGTGGCGCTGATCAGCTTCGTCTGCTCGGTAGGCAACGTCCCGCTCGCCGCTGCGCTGTGGCGGGGAGGGATCAGTTTCGGTGGTGTGGTGGCGTTCATCTTCGCCGACCTCATCACGTTGCCTTTGCTACTGATTTACCGCAAGCAGTACGGACAGCGCATGGCCCTGCGCATGCTCGCCACGTTTTGGGTGGTGATGTCTGGCGCCGGGCTCGCCACCGAGTACCTTTTCAAGGCGATCGGTTGGGTGCCTGCCGCGCGGGCCGGGGTGGTGGTCGGCGACACGCTACGGTGGGGCTGGACCACTTGGCTCGACATCGCCGCCCTGGCCGTGTTCGCCGGCATCTACTGGTTGCACCGCAACCGAGAGCGCTTCGGCGGCGGTGCCGGGTACGCCCGGGACCCGGTGTGCGGCATGCAGGTCGATCTGCGCCATGCGCCGGCGAGCGCCGTCAGGGCCGGGAACCGGTTTTATTTCTGCTCGGAGCACTGCCGCGACAGGTTCGAAGCAGGACCGGAGCGCTATCTGGGCGGCGACCACGCCAGCGCGGCACCGCTGTCCCATCGCCACTGAGGCCGTGGGCGTCGCAGCCGCTCGAAGCGCCGGACGGCTCGGCCATTCGCCAAAGGCTCCGGCGGGGGCTGAGCCACTGAGCGGAGTGGGCCAGCTTTGGGCCCGGGGCGCTAGCCCGGCTGCGCTGGCACTGTGACCTCGTCGTCCCTTACATGGACCTCGAGCCCATCAGTGAAGTGACTTCTGCGCTCCCGGCATGGCTCTCGTGGGAGCGACCCCGGACGGCCCCCGTCTACGGCTCCGCACGCCCTGTCACAGTGTGGGCCCGCCGCCCCCGGTTGCTCACCACGCCTGCCGCGCCCGCGTATGCGACGTCGCGCCCACCTCAAGCCAGTTGCCCGGTGAGCTTGTCCGCATAGCACCAATCCCAGGTGTCGCCGGGCATGATGGAACGCATCACTGGGTGCTGCGTCTGGTGGTAGTGCTTGGTGGCGTGGGTCCCAGGGGACGAGTCGCAGCACCCGACATGGCCGCATTCGAGGCATTCACGTAGCGCGACCCACTGGGCCCCTTCGGCGAGGCACTCCTCACAGCCCTCTGGAGTGCCTGGCGGAGGAAAATCGGTAAGCGCCAAGCCGTCGAGATGTTCACAAATCTTCGCCATGCTCGGCCTCGCCTTCGTTCGTGATTATTGTCACCCGCATGCGATGCGGGACTCCGTCACCGAGACCCAGTTTACCGCGTGGCGTCCTCCAGTGCGGCGCCCAAGAGCAATACGCGAGCACATTGAAGCCCTTGTGGAAGACCCGTTCGGGCCTCGCTACCAATACACCTCCGAGGGACGGATCTCGACCGCGCCGCCATAACGTGCCGCCGGGACGCGGGCGGCCACCTCGATGGCCGCCTCAAGGTCGTCGGCCTCGAGGATGAACCAACCGCCCACGGCCTCCTTCATCCCCACGAACGGGCCGTCCGTTGTCAGCGTCTCGCCGGATTCGACCCGCACCGTGGTCGCGTTCTCCGGCAGCCCCATCGGCAGCCCAGGGGTGACGCCCCGCGTCTGATTGATCCCCTGGTAGTCGGCATAGACCTGCTTCTGCTCCTCCTCGGAAAGCGCGGCCTGCTGTTCGAGCGCGGCACCCTGATAGATCAGCATTATGTACTTCATTCCAACCTCCTGGTCACGACAATACTCATGGCAGGGAGACGAGCGCCGAGCCACGAAAACGACAGCTCGACCCGAAAAATCTGCAAGTCTGGTCCCGATGTCCCCGCACCGCCTGGCCACAGTGGTCGGCCTCATTAGAGTGGGCATGGCCGGTTTCGGTACTCGAGAACCCCATCCGGGCGGGCAACGCGCACCCAGGCCGGGAAGCCTACCGCGCCGATCGAACGGCTACGTGATCACGCCGAGAACGCCGTGCGAACTCGCTGATGGTCATTTCCGCCAGAAGCCATCCCCCCCTGAGCGTCGGGACCTGACCCGGCGGCGGGGGCCACGCGTGCCTCCGCCGCCGACGGAGTCGACGGGTCGAGCGAGGCGGGCCACTTTTGGGTGAGCTCGAACGATGCCAGCTCCCGGCGTTCCTTGCCCTCCGCCCACCCGAGGCAGCGGACGACCGGTGAGGTGTCGAGAAGGACGATGCCCGCCAGCAGGACCGCCAGGCTGACGGCCACCCCAGCGAGGAAGGGGCCACCTCGGACGTGCTCGTCGAAGAGGGCGATGCCGAGCACGATGGCGACCGAGGGCGCGAGCGCGTCCACCATCGGCATGGTGGCGGCGAGCGGGCCTGACTCGTAGGCGCTCTGGACGAGCACGAGCGCGCTGAGAGCGGCGACGGTCATCGCCCACAGCTCCCAGCTGGAGAACCCCGCGACGGCACCCGCCTCGAAGCGGGCCGTGGTCGCCTTCAGCAGTGCGGCCTGGACCCCGAGGACGACCCCGGCGCTCGAGGCGTAGAGCGGTGCACGAACCGGCCCGCGCGCCCGGTGCCCGAGCCTGGCCATGCACGCCACCACGACGACGGCGGCACCGATGGCCAGTGCCCAGTCGGTTCCCGACGCTCCGCTCCTGCCCGCCCCCGGCGAAGCGCACACCAGTCCCGCCCCGAGCCCGATGGCGACGGCTGCGGTGCCGAGCCACTCGCGCCCAGTCAGGCGCATGCCCCGCCAGCGCACCGAGATCGGGACCGCGAACAACAGCTCGCAGACCATGAGGGGCTCGACCAGGGCGAGAGGGCCGAAAGCGAGGGCGACGGACTCCAAGACGTAGGAGAAGAAGGCGAAGCCGATGCCGGTCAGCCACGTCCGGTCGTGTGCCAGGTCGACGACGAGACGCACCGAGAGCGCCTCCCGCTCGGGGCGAACGCTCGCCGCCCGCTGCTGGAGGACGCCGCCGGCGGCGAAGCTCCCCCCGGCGGCGACCGCAGCGACGCTCGCCACGAGGACGTGCAGCCCTGTCATCCGCCAGCCTCACGCCCTGAGGCTTGGTGGCTCCCCGCTCCCCGGCGCGCTGGCCCTTTGCTCATCGCTGCCCTTATTCCCTCAGGCGGCGTCGCCGTCGTCGGGACGGCGCCGGCCCACAGCCCCTGCGCCGCTTAGCGCGCCCTCGGGCAAGTCCAGCTCGGGCTCCCTCTGGGTGACGCTCGCGCTTTGGGGATCCATCGGCGCAGCCCTCTCGACCGTCACCCGGTCGACGGGCCCGGAGGGGGGCGGGCGGAGCCGGGCAAGGAGCGGCGGAGAGTCCCACCCCGGCTCTTTGCCGCCGAACCAGGTCTCCACCGCCGGTGCGGCCGGGCGCACCCCGCCCAAGGCGTAGAGGCCGGCGCCCACGATCGCCCCGCAGGCCGCGAGCCCGAAGGTGGCCCAGAGGGCAATGGTGGACCCCGAGGTCCCGGCGCCGCCGGAACCCGTGGCGACGTGCAACAGGATCGGGGCCACCATGAAGGCGGCGCCGGCCCGCAGCAGCTCGACGATGGCGAAGACCCGCTGGAGGGCCGCCGAGGGGAGCGACCAGCCGGCGACGAAAAGGGCAGGGGCCACCGCGGCGCCCACCCCGAGGCCGACGAGGCCCGAGCCGGCCAGGGCCAAGGTGGCGCTCGGGGAGACCAGGGCCATGGCCGCCGTCCCGGCGCACAGGCAGGCCATCCCGAAGAAGGGCAGGGCGTGCAAGAGGCGCCGGTTGAACACGGCGCCGAAGATCGCCGCGGTGATCACGGCCGCCCCGAGCTCGGGGAGGTAGAGGAGGCCGAGGTGGAGGGGGGCGAAGCGGCCCGCCATCAGGTGCAGCTCCACGACGATCGCTGAGACCGACGCCGCCGCGGCGCACACCGCCACCACGATCCCGGCGACGGGCAGGGTGGTGGCGAGGCTGCGGACGCCCAGAAGGACCCGCTTGCCCCGGTACTGGTAGACGAGGAGCGCGACGATCAATACCAGCCCGCCGAGGAGGGGCCCGAGGGTCGCGGCCTGGTCGAAGGGTCCGGAGGCGAGCTCGGAGGCGCCGAAGAAGGCGGCGACACAGCCGACTGCGGCCAAGCCGATCGCCGGCAGGTCGAAGGGTGCGCTGCGATCGGCGGCGGGGGCGTCCTCGAAGGTCAGAACCACGAGTACGAACGCGGCCGTGGCGATGGCGGCCACGATCCAGAAGAGCGGTCGCCAGGCACCGAAGGACGCCTCGGCCTCGCCGACCAAGGGCCCGGCGGCGACCGCCCGGAAGATGCCGAGGTTCATGATCACCGAGGTCCATCGCAGCCGGGACACCTTGTGGAA
>JBOGGK010000176.1:0-1734 GCA_050744045.1 Acidimicrobiales bacterium
GGCCCGCGACGAGGAGCGGGCGCTCGCGCGCGCCGGGCTGCTGGCGGGGGCGCCCCCGGTCATCTGCGAGGGGGCCGGCCTGCCCTTCGCCGGAGCTTTGCTCGTCCTGCCTGCCTTGGCGGTGACCGGGCTGGTCGAGGTCGCCGAGAAGGTGCTCGGGCTGCCCACGGCGGCGTTCTACTCGTTGCGCTCGCTGCTGTTGGCCCTGGTGTTCCTGGCGCTCTTGGGCGAGCCGCGCGCAGAAGGGGCGACCCGGGCCGACCCCGTCGCAATCGGCCGCCTGCTCGGGCTCGACCGCGGCCCCGAGGTGAAGACGCTCCGGCGTCGCATGGAAGCCCTGGCCGGCCTGCGCCGCTCCGAGGAGCTGATGATGGGCCTGGCCCGCCACCACGCCGGTGCTCACCCCGAACAGATGGGGGTGCTCTACGTGGACGGCCACGTGCGCGCCTACCACGGCGGGGCCGACCTGCCCCGGGCGCACCTGGCCCGTGCCCGCATCGCCATGGCCGCCACCACCGGCACCTGGTTGGCCGACGAGGTCGGCGACGCCGTGCTGGTGTGGTCCTCGTCCCCCGGGACGGCGCTCACCGGCGAGCTGGGGACCGCCGTCGAGGCGGTGCGGGACCTGGTCGGGCCCGACGGCCACGCCACCATCTGCTTCGACCGGGGCTGGTGGAGCCCGGCGCTGTTCACCAAGCTGGTCGCGAAGGGCTTCGACATCTTGACCTACCGCAAAGGCCCCCTGCGCCCCGAGCCTCGCCCGGCCTTCAGCACCTACCGGGTAAAAGACCGCTCCGGCCACGAGAGCGAGCTCCTGCTGGCAGACAGGGCCGTGCGCATCCATTACGACAAGCGCCGGCGCTACTTCGCCTGCCGCCAGGTCACCCGGGCAGACCCCGCAAGCGGCCACCAGACCCAGGTCCTCACCACCAAGGCCAGCCTCAGCACGCCCGAGGTGGCGTCGGCCATGTTCAACCGCTGGCGCGAGGAGAACCTTTTCCGGTTCATGCGGCCCCGGGGCCTCGACGCCATGGACACGCTACGCCAAGGTCGCCGACGACCCCGGCCGCATGGTCCCCAACCCGGCCAAGGCCACTATGAAAAGGAGCTGGCCGCCGCCCGGGCCGTGCTCGCCGCTGCCAAAGCCGCCAATATCACCGAGGCGCTCGAAGGCAAGCGCCCCTCCACCCGGCCCATAGAGGAAGCCGAGGGAGCTCTGGAGGCACTGAGGGCGAAGTCGGCAACGGTCCCCGCCAAAGTCCCCCTCGGCGAGGCCCGCCCCGGTGCCCTGCGCCTGGACGACGAACGCAAACGCCTCCACGACGCAGTGCGCATGGCCACCTGGAACGCCGAGCACGCCCTGGCCCGTGCCCTCGAGCCCTACTACGCCCGGGCAGAAGACGAAGCCCACAGCTTGCTTGGCGAAGTGTTCTCCGCCTCGGCCGACCTCGAAGTCACCAGCGGCCAGCTCCACGTACGCCTCGAGCCGCTCTCCGCCCCACGGCGCAGCCGGGCCATCGCTTCCCTCTGCAAAGAACTGACCGCCACCAAGACCATTTACCCCGGCACCGACCTGGTCCTCGTCTACAGCGTCAAAGGCTATTGAGCCCGGCACCCTCCACGGGTACGGCGGAGAGCCTCAGAAAGCCCGAAGTAATTCCCCCCCTATGTCAGGAGTCCTGAAATCGCGCCGCGACGACACGCGAAGTAATTCACCGTTGGAGCCTTCTAGCG
>JBOGGK010000177.1:0-9781 GCA_050744045.1 Acidimicrobiales bacterium
ACGCGGTAGTCGATCAGCTCCGCGCCAACGGGATGGCGCTCATCATAGCCACGGAGGACGATCTGCACGATGTCGAGTCGTGCGGCCGAGTCGTCGTCTTCAAGGACGGGGCTCCCATAGGCGAGCTCGGCGAGGGCCGGACGGAGGGCGACCTCTTGGCCCGGATGGAAGGCGTCGCGTCATGAGACGCGTCGAGGCTCCGGAAGGTAAGGCGAGCCCGCCCCCGCCGACGGGCACTTCGCAGCTCGGCCGAGATCCCAGGACCCCGGCGCCGCCGACCGGGGCTTACCTCACCGATCGGGGCCGCATGCTAACCAGCTCCAGGGCTGTCACTGCCTTGCGTCCCGGGTTCAGCAGATCCGGCCACTGGATCTGGGCGAACCGGCAGAACCTCGGCCTCGTGCCGGCTATCATCGTGCTCGCCGTCCTTGGCTCCCTCGCCAGCCCGTCGTTCCTCACCCTCCTCAACGCGGTGAACATCCTGCAGGAAGTGGCCGTGCTGGCGTTCGTGACTGTCGCCGAGTCCCTGGTCATTATAGCGGGCCATTTCGACTTGTCGCTCGAGGGCATCCTCTCCTTCGCTCCCATGCTGGGCGCCTGGCTACTGACCACTCAGCCTCCGGGATCGGGCCTCGGGCTGGACCCGTTCGCCGCCGTAGCGGTAACCATCGCGGTGGGAGCGGCTATCGGGGCCACGAACGGGTTTTTTATCGTAGGGCTCGGGCTGAACTCGTTCCTCGTGACCCTGGCGATGCAGATCCTGCTGGTCGGCCTGTCGTACACACTGACGACCGGCCTGACGATCTCCGAACCGTCGCACGTTTTCGTCTGGCTCGGCGCCCAAACTGTTGGTATCGTGCCGGTCGGTGTTATAGCTGCGATCCTGCTCTTCATCATCGCTAGTCTTTTCATGCGCTACCACAAGTACGGCCGGTTCCTTTACGCCATCGGTGGTAACCGGGAGGCAGCCCGCACAGCGGGCATCCGGGTCAACCGCATTTGGTTCTGTCTTTTCATCGGGAGCGGGGTGCTGGCAGCGATCGGTGGCCTGGTCCTGAGCGGGCAAGTTGATGCTGTCACCGTCGACCAGGGTGGGGGGATCACGCTCACCATCTTCGCCGCTGCAGCCATTGGAGGGGTGAGCCTGAACGGCGGACGGGGCTACCTTTGGGGAGCCGCTCTCGGCGTCCTGCTCCTTGGCCTGATCACCAACGTCATGACCCTCGCTCAGGTACCGAGCCAGGTCATTCAGGTCATCCAGGGGGCCATAGTCCTCGCGGCACTGGTGATCAACCGCTCGGTCGCCGGGCGCAGCACTTAGCTCCATCGCTCATGTTCACGACCAGGAAGGAACTTAAGGATGCCACAACAGAGGTTTACCGGCGTCGAGGCAGTTAGAGGGAAGGCCGTCGTCGGCCGGTTACTACGAGGCAGCGACCTGATCCTCGGGCTGGAGGGCGTGTGCGACCAGCACGGCATCAATTACGGAGCTATCCAGTTCGCTTATGGCAGCTTGGCTCGGGCTCAGTTCAAGGTGCTCTCTCCCAGCGGCGACGATCAGACGGCCCGGCTGATCGACCAACTGGTCGACGACCGCGTGGAGTTCTTTGGTGGTCAGGGGCTGATATGCCGCGATGGCGAGGGCAAGCGCGCCACCCATCTGCACGGCTCCGTGTCCGACCGGACAGGCCGGGTTACGGGAGGGCACTTCGTAGCCGGTATGAACCCTATATACAACAACCTCGACTACCTCGTCGTGGAGCTGGGCGGCGTCGAACTGGTCCGCCGGTACGACCAGGAGACGGGAACGGTCGAGATGGAGGTCGGCTCGCTCGAGCAATAACGCCGGGCTGCGAGGATCTGTATGCAAACTGACATTGCTGCGCTAGGGCTCCGCTTAGCCGTCGGGGCCATTTTCGTCAGCCAGGGCTGGCGCAAGACGTTCGCGCCAGGTGACGCGCCGCACGGTCGTAGGGCTCTGGCGCAAATGCTACGGTCCCGGGGCTTCCCCTGGCCAGAGCCACTGGCCAGGCTCACAGGGGTCGGTGAACTGACGTGCGGTACTTGCGTAGCGATAGGCTTCAAAACACGAGGAGCCCTCGCGCCGCTCAGCATTATCCTGGGTGTCGCAATAGGTGGTTTCAAGGCCCGTGAAGGCTTTATCGGGGGTTGGGACTGGCCTATGTCTGTCCTCTCGGGGTGTACTGGCTTGTTGGTGATCGGGCCTGGGCGCCTCAGCGTGGACGCCCTCCTGGTCGGGAGCCGGCGGGCCCTGCAGTACCGGGGGCTCGCTGCGAGGTGTGAGCCGGGCCGCCGGAGGTGGGGCACTTGCACGCGAGTGAGGTAGTCGTGGACCTGCTGACTACGGGGGGTACTATCGCTACCACCACTGACCCACGGACGGGTCGGACAGCCCCGAACGTCAGCGTAGGGGGACTGTGCAACGGTGCCGCGATACCTGGCGGGGTAGCTGTGCGCGGTCGCGAACTGTGCCGGGTGCCGAGTTGGTCAATGGGGCCGTTGGACATGCTGCGCGTTGCAGAGGAGGCTCGGGGCTCGGCACGGGCAGACGGGACAACAGGTGTGGTAGTCACGCACGGGACTTCGACGATCGAACTGACTGCCTTCCTCACGGACCTGTACCTAGATAGCGACACGCCCGTAGTGTTCACCGGCGCCATGCGCCGAGCCGACGAGAGCGACGCCGATGGCTACGCCAACCTGCACGACGCTGTCGCCGTGGCTACCAGCCCCGACGCCCGGGGCAGGGGCGTGCTGGTGTGCTTCGGGGGCCGCGTCATCGCAGCTCGCAGTGTCTGGAAATGGCACCGCACTGCGCCCGACCCGTTCCTCGCCTGCATGGGCGACGACGGAAGTGTGCTCGAGGGTGTGGTCACGTTCCGTAACGAACCCGTCCGGAGGCCTGCGTTGGCCGGGGGGATGGATCCCCGCGCGACGATCGTGAAAGCCTACCCGGGATGCGGGCCGGAGGCGGCGGACGCGGCCATCGGCGCCGGCATGCGTGGCATCGTGATCGAGGGGCTCCCGGGCGCGGGCGGCGTGCCGGCCACGATGTACGCTGCCATAGAGCGGGCATTGGCAAAAAACGTAGCCGTCGTCATATCATCGAGGGCACCGGGCGGCCTGCTGCCCTCTCCACCAACGGGTGGCACCGGGGAACCCCTCAGGAGGTACGACCTCATCTCCGCAGGCGCGCTTAGCACCGAGAAGGCCTGGCTGTTGCTCATGGTCGCTCTCGGCAAGACCGGCGACTGCGCAGAGGTCGCGTCCATTTTCCGGTCGCACGCCTCCTGAGAGCTGCTGCGCACGGGGCCATCACGGGGTCGTACTGTAAGCATGGTTGAGACCAGTCGGGAGGACAGAGTGTTCGCGGATGCGACGACGGAGGCAGCGGCCCACACCATTGCCGCCATAGCGGGAGATGGCATTGGCCAGGAGGTGCTGCCTGCGGCCCGAGAGGTGCTGGACGCGGTCGCGGGCAGTGAGGGCTGGTCACTGCGGTGGCGGGATCTTCCGTGGGGCTGCGAATGGTACGCGCAGCACGGGGAGATGATGCCGCCTGACTGGCGGGAGCAACTAGGTGGAACCGACGGGATCTTCTTGGGCGCGATCGGGGCACCCGCCGTACCCGACCACATTTCGCTATGGGGCCTGCTGATCCCGATCAGGCGCACCTTCGACCAGTTCGTCAACCTGCGCCCGGTGCGACTGCTGCCAGGCGTGCCCAGCCCCGTCCGAGGGTGTACCCACTTGGACGTCGCCATCGTGAGGGAGAACACGGAGGGCGAATATTCGACTATCGGGGGCCGCTCCGGTACCGGCCCGGATGTCCAGGCGATGCAGGTGTCCGTGTTCACGACCAAAGGCTGCGAACGGGTACTGCGCTATGGCTTTGAGCTGGCGAGGCGCAGGACGGGCAGACTGGTCTCGGCCACCAAGTCCAACGGCCTGGTGCACACGATGCCGCTATGGGACGAGGTCACCAGGACGGTAGCCGCGGAGTTCAGCGACGTCACGTGGCAGTCCATGCACGTTGACGCCCTAGCCGCCAGGTTCGTGACGCGCCCTCAGGAACTGGACGTGATCGTGGCGTCGAACCTGTTCGGCGACATCGTGAGCGACCTGGCCGCTGCGGTGGCGGGGTCGCTGGGTACAGCGCCATCGGCCAACCTTGACCCAACGCGCTCTCATCCCTCGATGTTCGAGCCAGTCCATGGGTCGGCGCCGGACATCGCTGGACGAGGGATCGCCAACCCAATAGGGCAGATCTGGGCCGGTGCCATGATGCTGGACCATTTAGGCCACCCTGGCTCCGCGCGTAAAGTTGTAACGGCAATAGAGCACGCTCTGTCCGACGAGGCTAATCGTCCCGGCGACCTCGGCGGCACGGCAACCACCCGTCAGGTCACAGATGCAGTCATTGCCGATCTCCAAAAAGGTGGCGATTGACTTGGTGGCGACCGTTCCGCCGCAGCGGGTCCAGCGGGATGGGCCCCGCCGCAGCAGGAGCTTGGTACGCTCCATTGGGAGACCGGGAGTGAGGGGACAATGAGAGTCAAGGGACTGAACTGGATGGGAGTCGAGACTACGGCGTTAGGGGAAATGACGAGATTATTCACTGAGGTCATGGGGCTCCAGGTGGCGCGTGACCAGCCCAATTGCGTGGCGTTCCGCCTCCCCGACGGTGACGAGCTCGAGATTTTTGGTGCGGGAGGCTCTCATCCACCTGAACAGTTCGCCAGCAACAAGGTAGAGGCAGGTCTGCTCGTGGACGATATAGAGCAGGCGTCGACCGAGCTTGCCGCTGCCGGCCTGAGGTTGATCGGTGAGCGGCAATACGGAGAAGGAGGGTTTGCCTGGCAGCACTTCCAGGCACCGGACGGCAAGGTGTTCCAGCTCGCGTACGACCCCCATAGGTAACATTGGGTCAGCCCGGCTTCGAGAGATCGATCGTCCGTTGGCACGTGGAGGCCACCTCGGGGTCGTGCGTAGCGATGACCACGGCCGACTCGCCACTGGCCGCCACACCCGTTACTAACAGCAGCACCAGCGCCCGGGCTGTTGCGTCGAACTCGGCGGTGGGCTCGTCGGCGAGGAGGAGGCGGGCCGAGGGCGAGGGCCTGGTCGAGCGCCGGCTCGACCGAGATCCCGAGCAGACGAAGCACTCTCAACGACCGCGTGGCGGCTCGCTCGACACCTTGGCTACTGAGCAGCCCTCCGCGCATCAAGACAGCTTCGCGGGGAGGCTGCTCCGCCCCAAGCTCCAGTCGCCGCGGCACTCCACGACGCTAGCCGGGGCGCAACGTCCGGCCATGAAACATCATGACGTACGTGCCAACGGACCGGCTCCACGGGGGCGCGTCGGTGATGGGCGGGGAAGCTGACCCGTACGATGAGGCATAAGCTTTCTCACGGCAAGCCAAGTAGCACTTGAACTACGAACGGAGGGGCAATGACCACACTCCAGAACAGGCCCAAGACGGCGTTGCTGGTCGTAGACGTGCAAAACGGTGTCGTCGGCGCCGCCCACGAGCGTGACGGGGTCGTCGCCAACGTCGGCACGCTCGTCGAAAAGGCGCGGCGCGAAGAGGTCCCCGTGGTCTGGGTACAGCACTCCGACGAGCAACTGGCGAAAGGGAGCAAGGACTGGGAGATCGTCCCTGAGCTGGCCCCGGGCGACGCCGAGCCGCTCGTAGAGAAGAACTACGGGGATTCCTTCGAGGCCACCCCCCTCGAGTCGGTCCTCTCCGGCCTCGGGGTCGGGCGGCTCGTAGTTGTCGGCGCCCAGACCGATGCCTGCATACGTTCGACGCTGCACGGCGCGTTCGCGAGGGGCTACGACGCCACCTTGGTCAGCGACGCCCACACGACCGAGGACCTGACGAAGTGGGGGGCCCCGCCGCCCGACCAAGTCATCGCTCATACCAACCTCTACTGGACCCACCAGACGGCCCCGGGGCGGACAGCCGGGACGGTAAAGACCAAAGACGTCGACTTCGCCGGCACCTCCTGAAGCGGCCCAGGACCTACGCAACGCCCGAAGTTGACGTCGGCCCCGCGTAGGGCCAAGTAACTGAGCCTGACCTCTGCCGCGGTGATCGTCCGGCCTTGGGCCCACCGGCCCTGCTCCGCCATCTCGGCGGTCGGCCCGCGGCGGGACGCTCGCACCAGAGGCCCCGCCGAACCCGGGCACTTGTCAGGCGAGGCTCGGCCAAGGCCCGAGGCCCGAGGCCCAGTAGACGATGGGCGCCGCCCCAGGTAAATTGGTTGCGTGCGTTGAGCGACGGACCTTTTCTCCCCCTTTCGTTTCCCCAGGAGGTCTCGTTGCCCGTAACCACCCATTTTTCTGCACCCCCAGTACTTAGTGCGGCCCATGTCTGCAAAGACATCGCCGGCCGCCGCGTGCTTGACGACATATCCCTTGTAGTCGGCCCCGGGACACGCCTTGGCGTGGTCGGCCCCAACGGTGTGGGTAAGTCGACCCTGTTGCGCCTTTTGGCCGGGATAGACAAGCCGACCTCTGGCCGCGTCGAGGTGTCGACGGCGACGGCCACTGTCGGTTACCTGGCCCAACAACCTGAGCGCAGTTGGAGCGAGCAGGTCCGCTCGTACCTCGCGAGAGCCACCGGGGTAGCAGAGGCAGACCTGCGCCTCCAGGTGGCCTCCGACGCCCTGGCCCGCGGTGAGCCAGGTGCGGGGGACACGTACTCCGCCGCCCTCGAACGCTGGCAGGACCTGGGCGCGGCCGACTTCGACACCCGCGTCGGGGAGGCCTTCGAGGGCTCGGGGATACCGCCGAGGTTGCTCGAACTGCCCACGGCGGCGCTCTCCGGAGGACAGGCTGCCTCGGTGGCGTTGGCCGCCGTCGTACTGTCGCGCTACTCCGTCTGCCTGCTGGACGAGCCCACCAACAACCTCGACTTCGACGGCTTGGCCCGTCTCGAAGACTTCGTCGCCCGCCAGAGCGGCGGCATCGTCGTCGTGTCTCACGACCGCGCTTTCCTGGAGGCCGGCATCGACTCCGTGCTCGAATTAGACGAGCACAGCCGCACCGGGTGCCTGTTCAACGGGGGTTGGTCCGCCTACCTGGAGGAAAAAGCCACCGCCCGCCGCCATGCGCAAGAGGCTTACCGGGACTACGAGGCCCAGCGTCGCGCCTTGGGCCACAGGGCTCAGCGTGAACGTCAGTGGGCCACCAAGGGAGCCTCTCGCGAGGCACGCCGCCCCCGGGACAACGACAAGGCTCAGCGGGGCTTCCGCGTCAACAGGACCGAGCAACTGGCTGCTCGGGCCCGGCGCACCGAGCAAGCGATCAGCCGCTTGGAGAGAATTGAAAAACCTTGGCAGGACTGGGACCTCCGCTTCAAGGTCGCCGAGGCCCACCGGTCGGGCGCCGTCGTAGCCCGGCTGGCACGGGCGGTGGTGGAAAGAGGCTCGTTCCGGCTGGGACCGCTCGACCTGGAGATCGGGTGGGGCGAACGGGTAGCACTGGCCGGGCGCAACGGCTCGGGCAAGACCACGTTGGTCGAGGCTCTATTGGGCCGTGCCCCGCTGGAGTCCGGGCGGCGGTGGCTCGGGCCAAGCGTCGTCGTGGGCGAGCTCGGCCAGGACCGAGGCTCGTTCTTGGAGGGCGCCTCCCTCCTTGACAGCTTGATCGCGCTGAGCGGCCTGGACCTCACGTCGGCGCGGTCCTTGCTGGCCAAGTTCGGTCTCGGTGCCGACCACATGGACCGGTCGGCGGCCACCCTTTCCCCCGGCGAGCTAACGCGGGCCGAACTGGCCGGGTTCCAGGCCCGCGCTGTAAACCTGCTCGTCCTCGACGAACCGACCAACCACCTGGACCTGCCCGCCGTCGAGCAGTTGGAGGAAGCCCTCGCCGGCTATTCAGGCACCCTGCTGTTGGTGAGCCACGACCGGCGGCTCCTCGACGCGGTCGACCTGACCCGCACCATCCAGCTCTGACCCAGTTCGAGGCCCGCCGGTAGGCGCCCTCTCCGGCGCATTCGGCCCGATAGGCGGGGCGAGGCGGCAGCCCGGGCTGTGGCCCTCGGCCAAGACCGCCCCGCAGGCCGGGCAGACGAGATGAGCCCAACAGGCGGGGTCGCCGGCGGGACCCTCGTCTTCAGGGCCACCCGCGCTCACGGTCCTAAAACCTACCACCGAGTGCCGCCTTAGAACTGGTGGGCAGGGCCAGCTCGGCCAGGTCGACGTCGGGGTCGGCCAAACGTCGCGGGTCGACACGGTGGCATGCCTCGAGCAGCGCGTCAATGACTTCGCCCGCGTCCCAGATGTTGACGTTCATGGCCGCCACCACCGTGCCGTGGTCGAGCCAGAAGGCGAGGAACTTGTGGCTGGCGGGGTCGCCCCTCAACACCACACGGTCGAAGGTGGGCGCCCACCCCCGGTACTCCATGCCGAAGTCGTACTGGTCCGAGTAGAAGTATGGGATGTGCTCGTAACGCGAGCCCAGGCCGAGCATGTTCCGGGCTGCTACCGGGCCCTGGTTGAGGGCGGCGGACCAGTGCTCGAGGCGGATATGGGCGCCGTAGCGGGGGTAATACGCGTTGGCGACATCGCCGGCGGCATACACCCCGGGGGCGTCCGTCGCCAGGTACTCGTCTACGGCCACTCCGTCGCTCGGCCCGAGGCCGGCTGCCCGCGCAAGCTCGTCGCGCGGCAGCACTCCCACGCCTATAACGACGGCGTCGGCGGGCAGGACCGTGCCGTCGCCAAGGCGAACGCGTTCCACAATTTCGCGGCCCTCCAAGGCTTGCACCCCGATGCCGAAGTGGAGCTCGACGCCGTGGTCGGCGTGAAGCTGGCGGTAGACGGCGCCGAGCTCGGGCCCGAGGGCGCTCTCGAGCGGCACCGAGGCCAGCTCCACCATGGCCACCTCGGCACCGAGTTCGCGAGCCGAGGCCGCCACCTCGGCGCCGACCCAACCCGCACCGATCACGACCACCCGGCCCCCGGCGGCTATCGCTCCTCGCAGCGAGTCGGCGTCAGCCGCGGTGCGCAGGTAGTGGACACCAGGGAGCCCGGTGCCGGGCACGTCGAGGCGCCGTGGCGTAGCCCCGGTGGCAAGCAGCAACCGGTCGTAGGGCGCCCGCTCCCCCGAGGCCAGGGTTAGCTCCCTCGCCCCGGGATCCATAGCCGTGACCGTGGTCGAAGTGCGGAGCTCGATCCCGTGGGCGTCGTAATAGGCCGCCGAGTGTACCGCCGCGTGGTCAAAACCCTTTTCTCCTCTCAAGTATTCCTTCGATAGCGGAGGGCGCTCGTAAGGCCGTAGCGGCTCTTCGCCGAACAGCACGACGCGGCCCTCGAAGCCTTCGTCCCGCAAGGCTTCGGCCGCCCGGGCGCCGGCCAGGCCGCCACCCACGATCACAAAAGTTTGCCCGGACGACATCGCTCCCCCCTCCGCCCAAACCTACAGGGTTGTACGCGGCTCCCGTCCTGCCGGGTGGGGAACGCCTACGTGCGGTCAAAACCACCCCCACCGACCCTTCACCGCCCCTGCGCCGGCCTTGGCCCTGCGCCGGGGCCGCCGCCCACGTCAGGTACCGGTCGATGTACGTAACTGCAAAAAGCCCGCCCCCGGAGCACGACTCCGTGCTGGGCGCCAGCGCGATCGACACTAATCGTGGCGAGGAGACGCTGAGGGCGGAGGGCCGGAGGGCAGAGGGCCCGAGAGCGGAGGGAGAGCAGGACCTCCGGTCACGTCCCCGGCAGCGGCGCCGCCGAAAGGGTCGGGAAGCCGCCG
>JBOGGK010000178.1:0-6851 GCA_050744045.1 Acidimicrobiales bacterium
ACCACAGAGAGGTCGCTTTCTACCGCCAAGTGTTCGGCTGGGATCCACTCGAGGAGGAGGTCGACGGTCATCACTACGCCGGCTACATGGACCCCGACAACAACCGACCAATCGCCGGTATCGGCGACGAGGTGGAGTCGCTGGCGCCCGAGGAATCGCCACACTGGTCTGTGTTCTGGCAAAGCGACGATGTCGACGCTTCGGTAGCCAAGGTCCGCGCGCTTGGGGGCGGGGTGCTCACCGAGACTGCCGACCAGGGCCTCGGGCGGGTTGCCCGAGTGGCCGATCCCTCCGGCGCACGCTTTTGGCTCTTCCGACCGAAGGGTTAGGACATAGCAGCAGGGCAGGCGAGCGAAGGCAACGACGAAACGAGCCGGTAGTTGGTCACCTGCTCCATGGTCATCGGGTGGGTCCCTGAGGGCCCGGCGATAGGCCAGGCGAACAGAACGCCCAGAGCGAACATCACCTTCAGCAGCGAAGGCCGGCACGCATAACGAGTCCTCTTTGTTTGTCAAGATGCTATGAGGAGAATCAACCGTGGGTGGACCGCGACGGGCTCATGCCACCTTGCGGAGGGTAACGCTATAGCCGAGGGCTTGGAGCTCGCTGATGTGGCGGTCGCGCCGTCGGTCGGGGTGGCTACGCCGTGCGAAATAGTCCCCACCGAGGTCTTGGTAGTCGCAGTTGTAGCTGAGCAGGTGCCAGCAGATGACCAAGATGGAGTGGCCCACGGCGACAGCGGCCTTCTTCTTGCCGATGCGGTGAGCGAGGCGCCAGAACTGGGCGGAGAGGTAGGTGTCGCGGCTGCGCGCCGCGCTCCAGGCGCACTGGGTAAGGATGTCGGCGAGCCACACGTCGCCATTGGTGGCCTTGCCCGAGTGGCGTTTCCCGCCGGTGATGTTGTTACCCGGCGCCATCCCGGCCCAGCTGGCCAGGTGCCCGGCGGTCGGGAAGCGGGACATGTCCGCCCCGATCTGAGCGATGATCACCCACGAGCCGGATGAGCAGGGCATGGTGCTCCTTGAACCTGCCGCGTAGCGCCTCTCTAAGGGCGGGGATCGTCTTGCGCAGGCGCCCCTTGGCCAGCTCGGCCAGGGCCTCGGGGTCGCGTTCGCCAGCGACCAGTGCAGCGAGCATGGCCCGGCCCGACACGCCGAGCACGTCGGAGGCGAGCTTGATCCCCGCGTCCTCGAGCGTCTTTTGGATCCGCTGGCACTCGGAAGTATGGGCCTGGACGAGCCGTTTGCGGTACCGGGTCAGGTCCCGCAGTTCGCGGACCGGCCCAGGCGGCACGAAGCTGGAGCGCAGCAGGCCGTGCTCGAGCAGCTCGACCAGCCACTCGGCATCGAGCACGTCGCTCTTGCGGCCCGGGAGGATCTTCACCTGCCGGGCATTGACCAGCTTCAGCTCGAAGCCCTCACGGTCTTCGAGCAGGTACCACGGCGCCTTCCAGTACGAGCCGGTCGCTTCCATCACCACCTCGGTCACGCCTTCGGCCGCGAACCAGTCGGCCATAGCCTCCAGGCCCGAGGTGAACGACGGGAAACTACGGGTCTGCTTGGCGCGGCCCTTCCCGCCCTGCCCGGGCGTCCGCACGCATGCCACGATCTCATCCTTGCCGATGTCCATCCCGGCGCACCGCTCGACTATCAGGTCCACGTCCGGCCTCCTTGTCTCTCACCAACTGGGAAGGGACCGGCAGGGCCAACCGATCAACGAAGCTACGAGACGTGCACGGCACAACAGTTCATGGTGCCGGGAAGGCCCCTGGCGTCAGTCTGTGACACGGGCTCATGCACACCAAGCAAGAGCGAGCTCAGCCGGACCCCAGCACCATTCTCATCGTCCGTGGCGCTCCCCGCCAGGGGGCATGCGGTCTGTGCAGGATTTTTTGGTGAGGACACGAAAGAGGAGGAGCTTTCCTCTCTGCTCCGAGAGGACTGGTCGTAGTGCCGAGGTCGCGGGTGCCATCCCGGGTCAGCTGCGGCGAGCCGACTGATAGTCGGCGATGATGTCGGAGATGGCGATGGGCTCGTCGCACGCGGGGCACAGGGCCCCTGGGCCGAGGCTCCGGGTGAACAGGTTGTAGTCGGGGCAGCGACGTTCGCCGATTTTCAGCAGTCCCCTAACTGTGCAGATCTGTCCCCTTAGGGCCTGCTTGGTTCACGTGGGAACCAGGTCGGCGTCATACCGTCTCCCACGTGCCGAAGTGTCCCCTGCTGACCCCACCCGATGGCAGCCGGTCGTTCCGGGTGGAGCTGCCCGACGGCCGGGCTTACTGGACGGTGGTCGACGACGCCTACTTGAGGGTGGAAGTCGCTGACCGGTTCTTGTTCGACTTGCGTTTCGGGCTTGACCGCTCGGAGGGCACCACGAGGGTGTACGCGGGTGAGCTGGCCCGCTTCTTGGGCTGGTGCGCCCGCACCGGGCGGAGCCTGGAAGAGGGCGCCACCCACCTGAGCAGCTTCGTGCTGGCCTTGCGCACGACGCCGACGAGCCGGCCCGGGCGGGGACAGGGCCGCCCGCCGGGCCCTGGCCGCATCAACCACGTCCTCGCCGTGGCCCGCGAGTTCTACAAGCATGCGGTGGCGGCCGGGTCCATCGAGGATGTCCCGAGGGCCGTGGAATTTGGGCAACGGTCCTCAAGCGTGAGCATGCCATATGATGCCGGCTGAGTCAATGAAAAGAGGGGCGCGGTAGCTCGCCTGCCTGCACGCGTTAGTTAGCGAATAGCGCACGTCGGACCTGGCGCAGGTATCGACCACAGAGCGGTTGTAAAAGCCCGAGTCCCCCCGGAGCGTGAGCGGGCCGGTGGCACCTGCAGCCCGGGCCCGGTTGAACACCTCGGTCAAGAAGCTGGCCGCCCCTCTGGCGGTGTGGGCATTGCCCCCTAACTTTGGTGTAGCCGAAGCTGACGCCTTGCTTCTTCCAGCCCGTAAGCCCTGCAGATCGACGAGTCGACGTCGATGGTGAGCGAGGAGCTGCCGGGCCCCACCCCTGCGGCCCACCTCCGTTCCTGGGGCCGATTGGGTGTTCAGCGACACCAATTCTCCCAGCTCGGAGGCCTCTTTTGGTGGATGCTCAGACGGAACTACGTGTAACTGGGCGGTGGATCCAGGCTAAGTGGCGGTCGGCCCCTCATCTCAGCCGGTGCGGCGGAGGCTTGCTCGTGAACATCGCCCCGCCTGGGGTCACGAGATCCAAGCTGGCGTCGGGGTGCAACATGAGCTTCCAGCCCTGGTCGTGCCAGAGGTGGTGGTGGCGGGCACATGCGAGGACCAAGTTGTCGAGCCGGGTCGGCCCCCCATCTTTGAAATGCACCACGTGGTGGGCCTCGGACCAAGGGGGCGGGCGGTCGCAGCCGGGGTGGCGGCAGTGGCCGTCCCTTACCACCAGGGCTGCCCAGAGGGCGGGAGGCGCCGTGCGGGTGGAGGTGCCGTAGTCGACCACGCCCGAGCGCCCCGCCATGACGACCCGGTGCAGTTCGCAGTCGCAGCCCAGCCGCTCGACAGTGCCCGGCGAAAGGGGCGTGCCGTCTGCGAGCCTGCCCGGCCCGCCGCCTTGGAGGTCCTCCAGGTCGACGACGACGTTGAGCTGCGGCCGGCGACGGGCGGAGGAGCCCGGCCCGCCCTGGCGGGAGAGGAACTGCCGGCAGATCTCGACCAGGGCCTCGGCCCGGCGCTCGGCGGCGGAGGGCGGGGGCCCGCCTTCGGCGGCGTCCCCGGTGCCGTCCCAAGGCGGGGCGCTGGCGGCACCGAGGGCGGTTTCGATCACGGCCCCGTCCTCGGGCCGGAAGTGCCCGGTCAGCTCCCGGCGTCCCTCCAGGGTCTCCGACAGGTGCAGCTCGGATGGCCGCTCGGCCGGCTCGGGGCGTTCGTCGAGGGCCTCTGCCCTGAGCCGCCACGCCCCCATCACGCTGGCCGTCTCGCGCACGCTGAGGGGGGCCAGCTCGGGGACCAGGTCTGCTTCTTGGCCCGCGAACAGCCCGGCGTGGGGGGCCGAGACGTTGGCCACGATGGCCGCCACCTGGCCAGAGGAGAGCTCGCCCGAGGCCCAGGCCGCCGCCGTCACCGGCAGCCTCGAGAGCCGCCGGGCGACGACAGCCTCGCGGTGAGCGTCTTTCTGGGAGATCCGGCCGTGCCAGGCGAGCCATGCGGTGAGCGAGAGCGAGCCGTCCGCCCGCCAGCCGTCGGAGCGGTCAAGGGACCAGAGGCCCTCGGCTACCTTCGCGTCCAGGCGGTCGCGGATGCGGAGCACCTGTTCGAAACCCTCAGCGTCATCCGGCGCCACGAGCGAATCGACGGCCCTCGCCAGCTGCTCTACCACCCCTCCATCGTACATATGTTCGGAACGGATCCGGCGGATTTTTGGGGATTTCGACTGAGTTTCGCGGGGCGCCCGTACGAGCAACGAACCACCCGGGTTCACCGAACGCACTTGCCCTCCCCTTTGCCGGGCCTCCCGGCGGGTCAACTTCCCCCCGCACCTTGACGCCGTTTCTTTAGGCCCCAGTACCCTGGTTGCTACCACACGCAGGGCCGACAGCTACTGGGGCAGCCACCTTCGTGATGACCTCACTTGCCTACACGGGCCAGTACGACGAGCGGGTCTACCCCGCTAATTCCAACGCCAGCGCGTATGCGACGGTCAACGAGACCACCACGCCCTCCAACGACTGGCCGCAATGGCGCGAAATACCCTATTACGACGGGAGCCCCGCAGGGAGCGCGTCGGGCCCGAAGATCGCCAGGGTCTACGCCTCCAACGACGCCAACAACCTCTACCTGCAGGTGGACAACGCCTCTGGGTCGTTGTCGGCCTACAAAACCTCTCCCTATTTCGCCGTAATGGTCTACGCCCAGGACTTCGACCACTCGCTCGCTCAACAGCACAACGACCGGGTTCTACGGAGGGACGCTCGACCACCCGATGAACTACCTCTTCGCTGGCTGGAGCAACAGCAGCACCTACTCGATGTTCAGTGCCAACTCGAGCGGCGGGTGGACCTTCGATTCCAACTTGAGCACCCAAGCACCCCGATGGGACACCGCCACTGGCAGGGCGGAGCTCGAGGTACCGCTCGGGGACATGGCCAACTCGAGCGCGGCCGCAGGAGACTGGTCGTACATGAACGTGGAGATGGCGTATGACAACAATGGCACGTGGCAGGACGACGACGTCCTCGGCCTGCACTACGAGATCGCCAGCGCTGGCCAGGCATGGCTCTACGGGAACACCCTGGGGGACGAGATCGCGAGGCTCACGACCGACGCGTCTCGCTACTCCCCGGGTACCGCCGTTACGATCACGGGCGAAGTCCTCAACCCGCAAGCCGTGAGCGAGGACAACGAGACCTTGACGCTCGCGTTCAATCACGACGGGGCAACGGCGGCACCGGACCAATCGGCTACCGTCTCACTGGCCGTTGGGCAGGCCGAGGGGTACTCGCTCTCGTGGACACCCCGAGCACGCCATCAACGCCTTGATCGGTGACATCCACGGCATCGGCGCCGTGGCGATGAACTACAATCTCATATATGGCGCTTGGTCAGGCTACGGTCAAGACGGGAGTGGAGTGAATTATCAGTGGGGCCTTTGGGACAGCACAAACTGTACAAATCAGAGGGACGTGCCCTTAGCTGACCCCCCGCTAGCCACGCCCGACATATACCTCTTTGACCCGGGGAACAGCGGGTGGCAGGCTTATATTTATGGCCGGGAAAAGGATGTCGATGAGGCGTAGGGCATCGACGGCTGGCAGGCAGACGATGGCAGCTTAGGGACTGTCTATACTTGCAACGGCAGTTCAGTCGACCCCGCGAGCGAGTACAACGGGTTCCTCAATGGTGCCGAAAATGCGCTCGGTGGTCAGTTGGTATTCAATGCCGTGGGCCAATACGGTCAACAGCAGATTGCCACAAACCCGAACCTGCCCTTCCTGTACACAGAGTGCCGGCCCGACGTTGGCCAGACCACTTACGACGACCTGCAAACAGTCCTCGACGACAACACAACTTGGAGCAACGGGAAGGCGCCCGTCCTAGCCGCCTATCCCGACCAAAGTTATGCGAACAACTACTCTTCGTCCGATCCAGGCTTCTTCAGCATGCCAGGCGCCCTATATGAAGATGCTTCGATCTTTGCCTCTGGGGGCGACCACATCGAGCTTGGCGACGTCGACCATACGCTCGATGCCCCTGACTACTTGAACGAGAACCTGTACATGCCGGCCGCCCTCCAGCGGGCCATGGTCAACTACTACGACTTCCTCACCGCTTACGAGGACCTGCTCCGCAACGGCGAGACACCGAGCTCCAACGTGATCGACCTCCCGGGAGGGCCGGCTACCAGCACCAACGGCTCGGCTGGGACGGTATGGACATTCGCCAAGTCGACCACCGGGACAGACGTGCTGCAGTTCATCAACCTGTTGAACCTGACGAACACCGATTGGATGGATACGAACGCGACCCAGCCAGCGCCGACGTTGCAGGCCAACCTCCCGGTGAAGTACTACTACACCTCGACCACGGCGCCTACGGGCGTGCGCGTGGCTTCTCCCGACGCCAACGGAGGGACTGCTGAGAGCCTCCCCTTTACCACAGGCAACGACGCCGGAGGCAATTACGTGACGTTCACGGTCCCCTCGCTCGACATTGGGACATGGCCTGGGTGAACTATTGACGTCATTAGTGCTCGAACCTGCAACTTTACCTTAGCCTGGAGCCATAGCCCCGTGACGCTTGGCCGCCTCTGAACATCCACCAAAAAGAGCCCGACCTGGGGTAATTGGTACCGCCAAAACACCCAATTGGCGCAGGAAGGGAGGCATCTTTTAGATGGGCCAGTAT
>JBOGGK010000179.1:0-6569 GCA_050744045.1 Acidimicrobiales bacterium
TTCGGCCTTCTCGCCAGCAACAGCACCTCGGCCTACCTGGGCCGGTTCTCGGTGCGCCTGGAGGGCGTCCCGAGGGCCCTTGTACTGTCGGCCAGCGCTACGCCGGCGGTGCTCCCGGCCAGCGGGGCCACGGTCACGGTGGCGGGCCGGGTGAGCAGTGCCACCACCTGCCGGCTCGAGTTGCTGTCGGCCCAGTCGTTCCCCGTGGTCTACTCGCACAACCCCAAGGCCTGTGCCGGCGGGCATTTCAGCGCCCATGTCACGGTCGGCCCTAATCCCACCGCTGCCCGCCGCACAGTGGCCTTCGCCCTCGTCGCCCGCAATGTAGCGTCCTCCTTCCCGGGCCGGTTCTACGTGGCGCTCTCGGCAGGCAAGGCCAGCGGCGCGGGGGCAGCGGTACCTGCCGCTTCCCTGGAGCCGGTCACGGCGCCATCGGTCCCGGTTGGTTCCGCCACGAGCTCCAACTGGTCGGGCTACGCGGCGCCGGGCGGCCCGTACAGCCTCGTGAAGGGCACATTCACAGTGCCCACGCCGGCCGTCGGAGCCCCCCGCGACTCGCAGGTGTCGGAGTGGGTGGGCCTCGACGGGACCGGCCAGGACGACACGGCGCTCATCCAAGCCGGGATCGACGAGAACCCCGACCCGGACAGCCCGAGCGGCTACGACATACAGCCGTGGTGGGAGATACTGCCGGCGGCAGAGACCCACATCTCGGGCCTCGGGGTAGCGGCCGGCGACACGGTGACGGTCACGGTGTGGAAGGTGGGCGCCGGGGCGTGGAAGCTGAACGTCACGGACGACACCAACGGCAAGGGGTTCACCACGCCCTCCGAGCACTACACGGGCCCTGGCACGAGCGCCGAATGGATCGTGGAGGCGGCGACCGCCTGCGAGTTCGGCTGCCACACGGTCCCGCTCGCGCCCTACTCGCCCCCGGTCGCCTTCAGCGGGCTGGGCATGACCGGCTCCCCTCAGGCATCCCTCGAACAGATCGCCATGGTGCAGGGTTTCGACCAGGTCTCGACGCCGTCGGCGCTCACTTCGGACGGCTTCACGGTGAGCTATACGGGCGGCTGAGCGCAGGCGGGCGACCGGAGCCTCCGACTGCAGGGCCTCCAGCTGCCTTCGCCCGCTGGAGAGCCACTGCGACGCGTTCCGCTGGTAGCTCGCTACCGGCCGGTCGGGCCTGCCGGTCGGGCCTGCCGGTCGGGCCTGCCGGTCGGGTCTGCCGGTCGGTGCGGGCGAGAGGACTCGAACCTCCACCCCTTTCGGGACCAGGACCTAAACCTGGCGCGTCTGCCAATTTCGCCACGCCCGCATGACCTGCTGGCCAGCACTTTTAACTTACTCGACCACCTCCCCCGGCTCCAAAGGAGTCGATTTGCAAACCATTTGCAACCAAACTGGGCCTTAGTCACAGCGGAGAGCCTGGACCAGGGCTGCTGCCACCATCTCTGTAGAGGGAGAGCGGTTCGGGCAGGATGAGCCGGGTGCGAGGCCCGTCGGTCGGTTGGCGCTCCGGCGCCCCAGTTCGATCCCGGCTCAGACGTGTTGAGGTTCGAGGTAGCCGACTTCAACCGGGTCATCACGGGCTCGGTGGCCAACGCCGACCTGTACCGCCCGCTGCGGGACGACCGTGCCCATCCCGCCGACTGGCAAGTCCTCACTCTGCCGTGCTTCGCGGTCACCCCCGAGTGGACGCCTCGCCGCCTTGCGGTCTACACGGGCTTTCGCTCCTACCGGCTTGGCCGGGCCGCCACGTTGGCTTCGGCAGGCCGCGACCTGTGGCCCACCGAGATCTTCGTCGATGACGTGCCCCCACCCCCGCGACGAGGTCCGCTACGACCTAATCGTCGCTTCCGGCCCCGACCTAATACCGGCCGAGCTTCACTCAGGCACCGAGGCGGCACGGCGGGAGGCGCGTGAACTTCTTCGAGCGCGTTCTGGCCTTCTCGGCGATCCGCTTCAACGACGCCGAACTGGGCGGCGACGAGGATCTGCAGATTGGTACCCGCGTCGAGATCTGCGACGGGGCCGGCCGGATATTCGCGGCCACCGTCACCGACCGCGTCGGCGATCGCTGGCAGCTGACGATCCTGCCCTGAGGCATAGCCGCCCACGAGGAGGAGTCTCCGAAGACGGCGCGGGCGCCGGCGATGGCGGCCTCCCGCATTGTTGGCACTGAGCGGGGGGCCCGCGGCCCAGCCAGTACCGTCGCCTGCAAGCCGGGCATTGCATGCAGGGGGCGCTGCGACCCAGGTCGATGACGACAGCCCACCCGTTGCCGTGCCGCCGCACGTGACCTCTCAGGCTCTCCCTCCTTCTTCTTGGCCGGTCTCGGCCGAGCCTGCTCGTGGGTAGCGATGCTCTCCTGGAAGAACTGTTCGTTGGCTTCGGCGATCCGGTTGATTTGGCGATGTCGGCTCGCGTGGCTTGGAGGCGGAGGATGTGTTCGTCTTCGTGGAGAGACGATGTCACCAACCCACCAGGCCGAACACGCGATTCTGGGACGCCATCCGAAGACCTTCGGGGACATGTTGACAGTACCTAGCTAACTTAGCTAGCATGGCAGTATGCGGGTCAACATGCATGACGCCAAGACCAATCTTTCAAGGCTTGTGGCCGCCGTTGAGGCCGGCGAGACCGATGAGGTCGAGATCGCCCGGGCCGGCCACGTGGTGGCCCGCATAGTTCCACCGCGCGCACGATCCCCGCGGCGTCCAGGCCAATGGGCAGGTCGGGTTCATCTGCGCGAAGACTTCGACCAACTGCCGGAGAACCTTGCTGCCGCGTTTCGCGGTGAGCATCCGTGAGCCTGCTGCTGGACACGCACATCCTGTTGTGGTGGCTCTCCGATGACCCGGGGCTGCCGGCGGCAGCTCGAGGAGCGATCTCGTCGCCCGACAACGAGGTCATGGTCTCGGCGGCGGCGGTGTGGGAGATCGCCATTAAGAAGGCTGTCGGAAGACTGGATGCGCCAGACGACTTGCTGGAGGTGCTCATCACCAACGATTTCCAGACTCTGGAGATCACCGCCTCACACGCCCTGCTGGCCGGCGGCTTACCACCTCATCATTCCGATCCTTTCGACCGGATGATGATCGCGCAGGCGCGTGCGGAGAACCTGACGTTGGTGAGTGCCGACGAACGCTTCCCGGGATACGACGTCGAGCTCTTGCCGCTCAGTTGAGGGACCAAGGCCGCGACGATCAAAGTCAGCTCAGCGCCCATGAGCCGGCGTTTCGGGGGGCCCCGGACGGCCGCATATAGACGATGCTCAACCGCGGGATTATGGGTGCCGTTCCGGCCTCATCGCGAACAACGCTAAGTGATGGAACCGTCTGATCGTCCATGACCCACTAGCGCATCCGGCGAGGGACACGTTCCGTTGGAGAGATCGGGTGATCACAGCCGCGGCACGCGGAGCCAGCAGAGCGACCCCCGCCGGCCCTCTCACCCGATGAACCTGGTCTGTAGTTCAGGCAACGCTCTTCAGGACGGAGATCAGACCTTCAGCTCAAGGAACCGTTGTCAAGGCCGGACGAAGGCCGCCCGGAGGGATTGACGACGGCGCTGCCAATGGTTTGGCCATTGACAGCCAGCCACAATGGGAGGAGGAGCCCCGCCACGGGCTCAGCACTTCGTGTTCCCTAGCCATCGCCAAAGACGTAGAGGTAGCTACAGCGATCGGGCATCGGGCGGAGCGAAACCTTGGGCTCGTCGCGTTCGCCCTCGGGGGGCGGGAGGGGAAGGCCGGTAGCGGGTGCTCAGCCCACGGGCGCCATCCCCTTTGCCTGTGATTGTGGGCGTGGCGCACCTCCGGGTCGTCAAGGCCACGTTGCGGGACGCGGCCACGGCCCGATTGCCCTTCGGGCCGCTCCGTCCCGTCGCTAATCGGCCGGGCTTCGTGCCTCGCTCGAGGGGCCTTGACACCCCTGGCTCTCCGGCCCCCCGGTCTGGGGCTGGTGGGCTCCGGACGGGGCCAGGGTCAACGACCCTCCTGCTGCTGGCGGCCACCATGGGCTCCGCGCGGCGCGGCGTACCCTGGGAGCGCAGCTCAGGCGACCAAAGAAACCCCTTCCGGCCGCGCTCGGGTGCCGTCACCGCCCCCACGGGCAGTACCCTCGATGCATGTCCCAGTTGCACGTGCCCAGCCTGCCGGTGTCCCAGTCCCCGGGGCACGGCCCCGACCCGTCTCCCGACGTCTACCAGCGCTTGCTCAGAGAGCGCATCATCTTCCTCGGCACCGAGGTCGATGACCGCTCGGCCAATCTGATCTGCGCGCAGTTGTTGCTGCTGGCGGCGGAGGACGCCAACCGTGATGTGAGCCTGTACGTCAACTCACCGGGTGGTTCAGTCACGGCGGGCCTGGCTATCTACGACACGATGCAGTACGTGCCTTGCGACGTGTCCACGGTCTGCATGGGCCTGGCCGCGTCGATGGGCCAGTTCCTGCTGTGCGCGGGGGTCCCAGGGAAAAGGTACGCCCTGCCCCATTCGCGCATTCTCATGCACCAGCCGTCGGGCCAGATGCAGGGCCAGGCTGCTGATATTGCCATCCAGGCCGAGCAGATCGTCTACCTGAAACGCATGATGGCCGAGCGGATCGCGTTTCACACCGGCCAGTCCGTGGAGCGCATCGAGCGGGACTCCGACCGGGACCGTTGGTTTACCGCCGACGAGGCCAAGGAGTACGGCTTCATCGACCAGGTGATCTCCAAGGCGCGCGAAGTAAGCGAGCCGGCGCTGGCCTCCTGAGCCCGGGAGCGGCGAGCTGCTACGCAGCGGCCGACGGGTGCGAAGAGGGCTGCCGCTCGTTCCCACGTCCCGCTGGGACAAGGGAGGAGTTGGCCCGCCGGCCAGCACCGTGGTGGCTTGCCGTCCTCCTGCCTCGGGGTGTCGACAAGTTGACATAGACCCCCCCGGTGGCGGGGGGGTTTATGTCAACTTAGCGACGTTTTCGGGTTGGTGCCGGGGAGTTTATGTAACCTTACGCGCGCATAGCGTCAATAACGGCAGAATACTGTGGCGCGAGCGCGCGAAGTTGCGCGAAAACCTCCCTCCAAACCGGCGGGTTTTTGTCACCTTGCGCGCGGCTGGCCAGTTCCAGAGTGCTTGGCGGCCACGATGCGCCGTGCCTTGCGGGTGGCACGGTCGGCGAGCTGCGCCCAGCCTCCCTCGCGGTAGTGGTGAACGGCCAACTGAGCGAGGTTCATGCTCGCCGGCCCCACCTCCGCCGGCCCCACCTCCGCCGGCCCCACGTTCCCCGCCAGCTGCGGCGCCTTTGGTCCCGCCGGCTCCGCCGTCGCCCCCGCCCTCGCCGGTAGGGCGATATCCGGGGCGCGCCTCGGCTGGCGACAGAAGCGGGCCAGCGGCTCCAGCACGGCCGACCAGCGGTACCTCTCCCTCACCTGGGCTGCCCGCGCCCGGCATGCTTCGGCCAGCTCGCGGTCGTTGAGCAGGCAGGCCAAGGCGATCTCGAGCGCATCGGGATCCTCGGGGGGCACGCACAGGCCTAGGCCCTCCCGTTCGACCAGTTCGGCGAAGCTGTCCCCTTCGGTTGTCACCACCGGTAGGGCCGCCCACAGGTAGTCGAGAGCCCGGGTGCGGAAGGCGAAGCGCGTCTCGGCGCTGTCGAAGTGCATGGTGACACCGAGGTTTGCTTCGAGCAGGTAGTCCTGCCGGTCGGCGTAGTCCACCCAGCCCTCGTTGAAAAAGACGTGCTTCCCGGCGACACCGAGCTCCTCGGCCAGTGCCCGGGCCTCGGTGGCCATCGTCATCTCAGGGACGTCCGGGTTGGGATGGCGCAGGCCCATGAAGTACAGCCGCACCGACGGACGCCGCTGCGCCAGGCCGGCTACGGCCCGGATGAGCGTGAGCGGGTCGAACCAGTTGTATACGCCCCCGGCCCAGATCAGCAGGTCGTCGGCCGGCCCTATGCCCGGGACGACGCCCCGCAGTGCCGGCCGGCGGTGCTCGGGGCCCGTGTCGGGGAGCCCGAAGGGCACGACGTCGATGAGCTGCCGCAGCGTCGGGTCCTCGTCATAGGTGAGGGGGTTGGCTCGGCCGAGGGCGCACAGTTGGCCGATGAAGAGGTCGCGCTGGCGTTCGCTGGCACAGACCAAGAAGTCCGCCCGGCGCAGCTGGGCGTTGAGGGTCTCGACGGAGAGCCGGACGTGGGCGTCGCGCCCTGGCCCGGACATGCCGCGGGTGAGGGCGAGGGTCTCCAGGTGGAGGGGGTCGTACATGTCGAAAACGAGTACTTTGCCCGACTCGGCCAGCAGAGGGTGGTGGTAGGTCACGTAGCCCTGCAGCACCATGACCTCGCTCCAGGCTTCGGCCTCGGCCAGCTCCTCGGCCCCGGCGGCCAGCGCAGTGAAGCCATCGGGCTGGAGCTCGCAGTAAGGAGAGGTGGTGACGAGGCGGACCTCGTTTTCTCCGGCCAGGTGCCGGGCGATGTGCAGCGCCCGCATGGCGGGCCCCGCCAACTGGGCCCTGAGCACGTCGGCAGTCACGACCAGCACCCGGCTCATCGGCCGCCCCCCGCTCGGCCGCCCCCCGCTCGGCCG
>JBOGGK010000180.1:0-4413 GCA_050744045.1 Acidimicrobiales bacterium
GCATCCCAGATCGTCACCGACGGCGCGTGCTTCCACCACCCACCCACCTCGATGGGCTCCCCCAACGGCGATACCCCCTTGTGGGACGGCAACCTCCTCGTCTCGGAGATCAACGGTTCGTGGGTGACCGAGTACACCACCAGCGGAAAACTGGTTTGGACCGTCCATCTGCCCATCTCTTATCCCTCTGATCCTCAGCAGCTCGACGCCGGTCCCGGACGCAACACCGACCGGTACATGATCGCCGACTACGCCAGCCCCGGTGAGGTCCTCCAGTTCAACCGGGAGGGCCAGGTGCTCTCCATCTACCAGATCACAGCGGGCCCCGGAGAGCTCGACCACCCCTCCCTCGCTGAAATGCTTCCGAGCGGCGTCTACATGATCAACGACGACTACAACGACCGTATGGTCGCCATCGACCCCTCCGACGGGGCCCTCGTCTGGCAGTACGGGGTCACCAAGCGGCCCGGGACCTCGACGGGCATGCTCAACCAGCCGGACGGCTTCGACGTCCTCGGGCCGCGGGGGACAACCCCGACGCACCCCCAGACCGGCTGATCCTCCGGCCACACCTACGCCCGACCAAGGGACCGCACGGCGGACCTCCGTGCCCGTCGGCGGGAAGATCGGGTGGACGTACGCGGGGACGAGCATGGCGCGTCTTCAGGGCAGGGGATGCGACAGCCAGGACGAGGCCGGGCCGATGAACAGGAGGCCCAGGGGCACTCCGAGGGCCACGCTGGCGGCCACCGTCCATTGGCGCAGGCGGGCGCCGGCAATGTCCTCGCTAGTCCTGCGCAGCCAGTCACGGGGCGCGAGGCGCACCATGCCCCGTAGGTGGCCAAGCACGTGGATGGTCATAGCTCCGAACCAGATCACAAAACTTGCTTTGTGCAGCAGCAACATTTGGGGCCGCAAGCCGCTGCCCACCAGGACGAGGGCTATCCCGCTCGCCAGCACTACGAGCGTGCTCACGACCACCAGAGGCCCGAGGAGGCGCAGGAGGGCGGGCGGCGGGCCTTTGCGCCGGTAAGCGGGATCTCCCAAGTAATAGCGGGCAAAACGATAAAAGGTGCTACCCAATTTCAACAGCACCGGTGGGACTAGGACCATCCCGACCACCACGTGGAGAGTTAGCAACGAGCGGACGCGGAGGATGGTCAGACCCTCGATGGCGAGGAGGACGAGAAGTACTACAGCAGTGATGGCCGTCAGGCGCGCATTTGACTCCACGCCGGCGTCAGGACGTGGGCATGGAGCCGTTACGTCTTGCTCGGCAAAAAAGCTCCGGCCGTCTTGGGGGCCCTGGTCGCGGTCAAAGATCCTCATTTAGGGCCCTAGTCGTCCATCGGGGCGCCAGGGAGGAGCACTTCGTAGAAATCTCGTGCTTCCCACGCCGGGGGGATGTACCGGTCAGCCGATCGTTGCATGTCGGGGTAGAGCTTGGTGCCCGTCACGTGCGAGCGGTCCTCCGGAGCGTGGGAGTAGAAATTGAACGTGACCCATTCGGGGTTTATGTCGAGGGTGAGTGCCTTGATGGCCCCGGCCCGTTGGAGAGACTCGGCCAACGACCGGGCCGTGAGGGCAGGCCCGGCAACGTAGACGAGCGCCCCATCCGCCGTGATGCCCAAGCCGCTGCGCGGGACCACGTACCCACCACCCAACGTGTAGCCCCAGATGGTGTTGTCGGTGTAGGTGGCGGAAGGGGCGAGGTGGCCGTTGTCGACAAGGAGCACGGCGTTTTGCAGCACTGACTGGACGTGGGGGCCCATGGTGACGCCGTCGCCCCAAGCGCCGATGTTGACCTGGCCGTCCTTGTAGATGACGATCGAAGCAGCGCCGGGCAGTAGCCGGAAAGGTGTCTTACCCTCCAGGTAGATGCCGCCTTTGGCGTCCTGGAAGCGGAAGCCACCGTTGAAGGCGGCCGCCAGGTACGGGAGCTCGGCCCGGGTGACGTACGGGGGATGCGCCCAGCTGCCGCCGGGCTCGGTCGAACCTGGCACTAGCTTCAGGTGGAGCAGCTTTGTGTCTATCCACACAGCGGACGTGATTTGGCTCGTGTAGATGTTATCGGCCCGGAACTGAGCCACGTACATCGCCGGTACGCCGTCCACGAGTGGCCCCGTGGGCTCCCACTGCCCCTCCCGGGGGAGGGCAGGGTGCACGACCAGGCGGACCGGCACAGGGCGCGGGAGGCCAATCGGGTCCGTCGGCGTGGTCGTGGGCGTCCGACTGGTCGTTGTGAGCCGCGGGACGGTCGTAGCAGGCGGCCGACTGGTCGTTGTGAGCCGCGGGCTCGTCGTCGTGAGCCGCGGGCTGGTCGTCCTGGGCGCGGCGGTCGTGCCCGAGGGCTGTGTGGCGCTCACTGTGGGGGGGACGCTGTTCAGCCCCTTAGGAGCCCCTCCTTTGCGCGGGGCCACGGCAGAGTAGTACATCTGCTCGAACTGCTGCGCCAGCAACCCGGCGTGGTGGGCGCGCAACCAGTC
This sequence comes from Acidimicrobiales bacterium, assembly GCA_050744045.1. Taxonomy (GTDB): domain Bacteria; phylum Actinomycetota; class Acidimicrobiia; order Acidimicrobiales; family Palsa-688; genus JBOGGK01. The sequence continues at coordinate 2,487 of JBOGGK010000180.1, forward strand.
CGCCCACTTGGCCTCGAAGTCCTGGTTACCGGGCGTGATGGCGGCGCCTAGCAGTGAGGCCCCGAGCAGGCAGGCGAGTACGGCCGGGATGGCCAGCAAGGAGCGCCACCTGAGTAAGCGGCGCTTGCGACGCTGCCTCCTGCCGGCATCTGTGCCCGGACCGGCAGGCGTGGTGCGCTTGCCCGTCACTCCCGTTGGGCCCTACCAACGGCTAATTGCGTACGCATGTGGAGTCCATCGTCACCCCACGAGCCTTACGGGAGCATGAAGGGGCAGTCACCACCTGTCGTCAGCGAAGGGTGGCGGGCATCTGGCACGCTCAGGGCCGGCGCTCCCCCCTGTCGAACAGCGCGACCAGGGACAGCCCCAGGCGGAGCCCCACCGATATCGGCAACGGCCCACGACAGCCGATCGCTCTGAGCCCGGGTTCGGACTGGCAGCCGAGCGCCGCTCGTCAAGCGTTCTCGAAGACGTTCTGCGCCAGCGGCCGGCCCCTGGCCAGCCAGAGGCGATGGCCGACGTTCCTTTCTGGGACCACTTTCACCTCCGCCGACAGGTAGCGCATCGTGTAAGCGAGCCGGCGACGGCGGCTGCGGTTGAGCCGAGCACCGTGCTTGATCCGCCCGTCGTGCAAGGAACACTCGCCTCGTCGCAGCTCGAGCGGCGCCGCTTTGCTCAAGTCCAGCTCGTCGATGGGCCTTCCGGGAGCCGGCGACTGCATGTGAACGGCCATCGGAGCCTCCTACCTACCGACAAGCATCTCACGGTTGGGTCGCTGGTGGCCAAGCGCGGGGTGGGCGGCCCATGAAGGCAGCGAGCCGCTCCCAGGCCGTAGCGCCTGCCGGCGCCGGCACCTCGGCGGCGAACGGGTTACCCGGCCCCATGGCATCTCGGTGCTCCGGCTTCAGCATGGCGCGGGCAGCTTCCAGCGCCACCGGGGCCAGCTCCGGGCTCAGACGCTCGAGCTGGCCCGTGGCGGCGGCCAGGTCCCAGGCGTGGGTCGCCATCTCCGTCAGGTACATGTCGACAGTGGTCGCCCCGGGGTAGGTCTCCCCCCACGGCATGGTCACCGTCGCCGTAAGGCGAGCGTCGTCCGACCAGGCGTCCTCGGCCTCTTTGCCCGCCCGGCGCAACCGCCCGGGCACGTCGGCCAACTCTACGTGGGGGGACTTGGCGTTGCCCGGGCTCTCGCCCTTGCCCAGGGCGACAGCCCGCCACCCGGCCCCGACCATGTGGTCGACAAGGACGGACACGTCGTAGCCCGGGCAAGGTGTCGGGCCGCTCAGCTGGTCGGAGCGCACGCCCGCAGCGATACCGGCGGCGTTTGCGAAGCTGCTCACCAGGGCAGCGCGGTGGTCGGCATTGGGCACCATGTGCTCCTCCTCGCTCATAGGCCCTCTATCACTGTCACAAGTAAATGTTGCCTCGTCAAACCGGTCACGGGCTGTCCGGTTTCCTGAGAAAATTTCCGCTCCTGCCTCTGGGGAAATTACGGCCCGGGTACCAAGGACGTGCCCCGGCAACCCTAGTCGCCTCGCCACCGGGCAAACGCCGGCTCGGACGCTCCACTGCTCCGGAGCGCATGCGCTATGCGGTCACGGTCAACTGGCGGGCCCTTGAGCTGGTCGGTCAACCGGGCCCTCGTGGACGATCTCGTAGAGCGCGCCGGTCGGGGTGAAGAGCCGCCACCCTGGGTCGACCAGCAATTGGCGGAACCCATCGTCATGTGCGGCTTGCCTCGAAGCAATTGATGAACGGGACCACAGGCTTCTCCTCCTCTTTAGGACATCCTCGTGCAGTTACTGCATTTATATGTAATGACTACGTTAAGGTATAGTCAGGTCGTGGCCAACGTATCAAGTGGGGGCGCAGCCCCGGGGCGGGCGGCCCAGCGCCGACGGACCCGCAAAGCCATCGTCGAGGCGAC
>JBOGGK010000181.1:0-8781 GCA_050744045.1 Acidimicrobiales bacterium
GCGCTGAAGCTCTTCGCCGCCACCGGCAAGTCCTTCCAAGACCTGGCCGCGCTCGTGCCCGAGAGCCGCTTGGAAAGGATCGCCGCCGCGCTCATCCTCGTACCGCCCGCAGTCGCCGACCCCGCCGCCGAGGCCCTCTACGCCCGTTTCGGGCCCAGGCCCCCGCTACTGGCAGCCGCGACCCGGTTCGCGCCCATGGTCGCCACCGCCCGTGCCCTTGAATGGTCGGCCCGCCTTCGCTCCATCGGGATAGTAGGCGCGTGCCCCCTGCTCGCCCAAGCGCGCATCGACGTACTGGACGTCGCCGACCGCATCCGCGCCGCGGTGACCGCCCATGCCGCCTTCGGCGACGGCCAAGGGGCAGAGCTCGCCCTGGCGCTGGCACCGGGTGTCCACCTCGACAAATTGGGCGCCGTCGTAAAAGAAGTCAGCCTGCTCGACCCGGCCCTCTCCGCTGCCTTCGCGCAAGCGGCGGCGGGCCCCGGTGCCGAGGGTGCCGGCCCCGTCGGCCCGCCCGAGCAGCGCGAGCAAGAAGTAGCCGCCGCCCTGGGCGCAACCGGCGTCCGCGAGCTGAGCGCGCAAAGCGAGAACTACCTCGGTCAGCCGCCAGGCGCCGCAGCCTCAAACCCTCAGCTCGCCACCCTAGGTGCCGATCGCTGAATACGTCCCAGCCCGGGACCGAAAACCAGGACGCTCACGGACGGGCGCCCTCTGACCCCATGGAGGAACAATGGGTCTCGACATCGTAACCAACACCATGGCCCAGGAGGCCTCGAACAGCCTCGCCACCAACGAGGCCAACATGCAGGACAGCTTGCAGAAGCTGTCCTCTGGCTACCAGATCAACAAAGCCGCCGACGACGCTTCGGGCCTGGTCATCAGCCAGCACCTGCAAGCCCAGATCGGTGGCTTCCAGCAAGCTCAAGCCAATACCCAAAGCGCCATCAACGTCGTCCAAACCGCCGACGGCGCCCTCAACGAAGTAAGCACCATCCTGCAACGCATCAACACGCTGGCCGTCGAGTCGGCCAACACGAGCGCCACCGACGCGACCGCCCAGCAAGCGGCTCAGGCCGAAGTCGAGCAGTCGCTCCAGTCGCTGGTGAACATCGCCCAGACGACGGTCTACGGCAACCAGAACCTACTCGTCAACGGCACGAGCAGCACAGTTAACTACACGTTCCAGGTTGGTGCCGACAACTCGAGCTTCAGCCAGGTGGCTTTCTCGGTGACGGCCCTCAACCTCGCCAACCTCGGGCTGGTCAACGAGTCGCTGAGCCTGGCCTCCGGGGCGACCAACGCTGGCGTCGGCAGCGTCTCTGGCGACGGCCTCACGGTAGGCTCGAGCTATACCCTCAGCCTGAGCGCCACCGCCGCCACCACCGCTGAAGCCGACAGCGCAGGCATCCAAGGTTATAACGGGAGCTTCGTGGCTGCGAGCAACGTCACGTTCTCGATCGCGGTCGACGGTGGCACCGCGGTCACCGTCACCTTCGCCAGTGGGGCCACCTTCACCCTCGCTTCGGTGGCGTGGAACATCACCTCGGACCTGAGTGCCGCGGGCTACAACGCCACCGCTGTCACCGTGAGCACGGCCAGCGGCAGTGGCTCGACTTTCAACATCGTCGACGCCACGGCCGGCACCACAGGCTCGGTCGTGATCTCGGGCCTGTCCGCCAACCTGGCCTCCCTCGGGCTGACTGCGGGGACCTTCGCCGGGACCGACAGTGCCGAGATCGCGGTCAACGGGAACACCCAGGCTCTCACCGCCGCCCAGAACGTGAGCGGGACCGTAGTCGACGTCGGCGTCAACGGGGCGACGATCGCTGTCACCTTGAACGGCGCTGTCACGTCGGCGACGTCGTTCTTGGCCACCGCCGATTACGCCAGCGGCGCCGACCTCAACCTGGTCAACTTCCAGGTGACATCGTCGACCGCCGTGTCCACCATCGGCAGCGCTATCCAGACCGTCTCGGCCATGCGGGGCGAGTTCGGTGCCTACCAGAACGAGCTCCAGCACATCACCGACAACGAGAGCGTCATGGTCCAGAACCTCCAGGCGTCCAACGCCCAGATCGAGGACACCAACATGGCCTCCCAGATGGTCACCTTCACCCAGGACCAGGTCCTGGTGCAAGCAGGCGTCTCGATGCTCGCCCAGGCCAACCAGATACCCCAGATGGTGCTCAAGCTGCTCCCCTGAGGCGCAGCCCAAACGGGCACCAGGCCCATACCGGTAAAAGCAGCGGCCGGCTGGCACTCGCCGGCCGGCCGCCCTTCGGTGAGGGCTCCCCCTGACGATCAAACAACAAGAGCTACAAACAGCGACCAGGTAGTGGACAAACGGTAGTGGGCAAGCGGTAGGGCGAAGGGAGTCGCAAGCGATGTCAGTCAGTAGCAGCGGGTCGTCGACCTCGGCGCAGGAGCTCGGGTACCTCAACACCGCCCAGACTCTTTCCGCCCTGTTGGGGACCTCCGACAGCAGCCTGAGCGCCCTGGACCAGAACGCCCCAGTCAGCATCTCGGGGCTGTCCTCGGGCATCGACACGGCCCAGATAGTGGCCGAGCTGATGGAGGTAGCAGCCCAGCCCCAACAGCAACTCCAGGGGCAGCTCAACCAGGCTTCCATAGTCCTCGCCAGCTACCAAGCGCTCACCAACGACGTCGCCACCTTGCAGTCGGTCTCCGACACCTTGGCCTCGCCTTCGGGATGGCAGGCCTGGATCCCCAACTCGACCAGCTCCGACGCCACCGCCACCGTGGGCACAGGCGCCATCGGCGGGTCGATCACCTTTTCCGTCGACGCCCTCGCCCAGGCCGGCTCGGAGATCTCCTCGGGCAGCGTGGCGGGCGAGGCTTCCCAGGTCACGAGCGGCCCGCTCCTGGTGGCGGCAGGTGGCGGGGGCCTCGGGATCGGCACGCTCGCCTCGACCAACCTTTCGGTCGGCAACCACACGATCGCCGTCACCCAAGCCTCGGCGGGCGCCTCGGCGACCGCCGCCGGAGCGCCGGCCAGCTCGACCACCATCGCGGTGGGGAGCAACGACACCCTCACCTACAACCTGGACGGCAACGCCGAGTCGCTCACCATCGCCGCCGGCAATTACGACCCCGCCCAACTGGCGGCCGCCGTCCAGTCCGCCTCCGGGGGCAACCTGACCGCCACCATCAACTCGGACGGCGACATGGTGCTCGCCACCACGGCCCAGGGCAGTGCCACCTCGCTCCAGCTGACCGGCGGGGACGCCGCCAGCGCGCTCGGCTTCGCGGCCACGCCCACCTCCACCACCTACGGCACCGACGGTGTCGTGACCGTGGACGGCGTCGCCAACACCCTCACGAGCTTCTCCCCCGGTGCGTCGGTGACCTTGAACGGGGCGAGCGGCTCGACGGTCGCCGCCACCTTCACCGGGCCCCTCGCGGTCGGCTCGCTCAGCGCCGCCGAGGTGAACACCGGCAACGGGAGCCTGCAGTCGGTCGTGCAAGCGATAAATTCTTCGGGCGCCGCCATATCGGCTGACGCCGTGAGCACCGGCCAGGGCCAGTACCGCTTGTCGCTCCAGTCCACCGCGACAGGCGCGGCGAACACGATAAACATCGCAACCGGCGCCTTTTCCGGGCTGGGGGCCCTGACCACCGTCACCGCGGCGTCCGACGCCAAGCTGACGGTCGGCAACGGCCCGGGGGCGTTCGAGGTGACCAACAGCTCCAACGACGTGACCGGCCTCATGCCCGGGGTCACCATCGACCTCCTCCAGGCTTCCGGCCAGCCGACCACGATCACGCTCCAGCCCGACGGCCAGACCATGGCGACCACCGTGCAGAGCCTGGTGACGGCGGCCAACCAGCTCATCACCGACCTCAACACCGCCACCTCCTACGCCCCGGCCACCGGGTCGACGACGTCGGGCACGGCCGGCCCTCTCCTGGGGGACCCAGCCGCCGAAGGAGTGCTCGACTCGGTCCTGTCGGCGATAAGCGGCCGAGCGGGCATCGACTCGACCGGCTCGGCCGGGCTCGTCGGGATAAGCATGAACTCCGACGGCACCCTGTCGTTCAACGCGGCAACCTTCGCCGCCGCCTACGACGCCGATCCCACAGAGGTGGCGAACACCTTCATCTCCGGGGGCACGAGCTCCAACCCGCTCGTGTCGTTCTACGAGTCGACCGACGCCACCGCCCCGGGCCAGTACCAGGTGGAGGTCACCCAGGCGGCCACCCAGGCTACCGACACAGGAGCCAACCTGAGCGGGGGCCAGGTGAGCACCCCCGAGACCCTTACCATCTCGGGCTCGGGCTCGACGGCCACCTATACCACGACCAGCGGGGAGACGCTCGCCGACGTGGCCGCCGGGTTGAACCAGGCCCTCGCCACCAGCAATGTCGACGTCAACGCGGCAGTAGTGAACGGGGCGGTCGTGCTCACCAGCATGGGCTATGGCTCGAGCTCGTCGTTCACCGCCAGCTCCAGCGCCGCTGGTGCCGGCACCACCGGGCTCGTAACGGACGCCAACGCTGACCAGTCCTTCACCGGGACAGACGTCGTGGGCACGATCAACGGCGAGGCGGCCAAGGGCACGGGCCAACTCCTCCAGGGGGCCAGCGGCACCGCCGCCCAGGGCCTGCTGGTCCTGGCCACCGCCACGCCAGCCCAGTTGGCGACCGCCGGGGGGAGCGTCGCCAGCACCGTCACCTACCAGCCGGGCATCTCCCAGACGCTCGCCAACGCCGCCTACGCGGCCGGCAACCCCGGCAACGGCACCCTCGTCAATGCCATCGCCGGCGAGCAGACCGAGATGGGCGACCTCTCCACCCAGATCGCCGCGTGGAACCCCATCCTGCAGGACCAACAGACGCAGCTCCAAAACGAGTACGACGCCATGGAGACCTCGCTGGCCGGCCTCAAAGCCACCCAGAGCTCGCTCGGCCAGTACTTCAACTCGTTGTCGGCCAACTCTTCGGGCAACGGCAGCGGCAGCTAGCACGCGCAGGCACACCGACTAACAGGAGACCCTAAATGCCGCCGACAGGAGCGCTCAAGACCTACCGTGCCAACGCCGTCGCCGGCGCGCCCCCTGAGCGCCTGCTCACGATGCTCTATGACGCCTTGGTGAACGACATCGCCGTCGCCGAAGAGGCCTTGGAACGGCGGGAATTCTTCACCGTCAACGAGCGGCTCCTGCGGGCCCAGGACATCGTGCTCGAGCTGCGGGGGACGCTGAAGCCGGAGCTGTGGTCGGCGGGGCCGGCGTTGCTCGCGATATACGACTACGTCTACCGCCTGCTCGTGCGAGGCAACGTGAGGAAAGACCCCGGTGCCCTCTCAGAGGCCCGCAAGCACCTCGAGCCCCTGCAGGCGGCATGGCACGCGGCGGCCGAAAAGGTCCTGGCGGAGCGGGCCAGTGCCTGAAGCGCCGCCCCCCCCGGCCCGTACCGTGCCCCTGGCCGGTACCGCGCCCCTAGCCGGTACCGCGCCCCTAGCTGGTACCGCGCCCCTAGCTGGCGCCCCCGGCCCCGAGGCCCTCGCCGAGGAGCAGCTCGCTCTCCTGGAGAGGTGCGTCCACGCCCAGGTCGCCGCCCTCGCCCTGGTGCCCCTGTCGATGCCGGTCCCGGCACGGGTCCTCTGCCTCATCGCCGCCCCCGTGCCGGCCAAGCTCGACGGCCCCGGCCTGCCTCCTCGGTGCCTGGGCCGGCTCGTCGCCCTCATGGCCCAGCTCCAGGACATGGTCGACAACCTCACTTTGCGTGAACGAGAACTGGCCGGGCGGGTGGCGGCGGTGCGGGCCGCCCGCCGGGCCGGGCCCGCCGCCCATCTGCTCGACTGCACCGGCTGAAGCCCCACACCTGCTCGACCGCCCGGGCGGAAGCTGCGGAAAAACCCGCATACCGGCACCGAGAGTGGCCCCAGGTCCTCAGCTGGGGTGGGGCCTCTGCCGATCAGCACACGGGAGCAGGGAAGCATCGCCCCGTACGCCAGGGACTGGCACCCGACATTTTTCGGAGGTTCATGGTGTACATCTCGCGCGCGTTAGCGTGCCCCGCCCCGTGGCGGCGGCGATGACGGCCAGCATGTTCGGCGACCTCGCCTCGTCGGCGGTCTACCAGGCGATGCAAGGCCTCTGGGCTCAGCAGCAGACGGTGGCCAACAACGTCGCCAACCTCGACACGCCCGGTTACAAGGCAGAAAACGTCGATTTTGCGTCCTCTCTGGCCCAGGCGGTCGCCGACGACGACCCCTCGCAGATGAAAATGACGGAGACCACCTCCACCGCCCCGCCCGACCAGGTGGGCAACAACGTCAACCTGTCATCGCAAATGGTGGAGGAGGAAAAGGCGGGTATGCAGTTCCAGACCATGGTCCAGGCCATGAACGCCAAGTTCCAACTTCTTTCCACGGCAATAAACGGGCCCTCGAGCCTCCCCTGAGCACCGATGACGAAAGGAACGCCAAATGGGGCTCTTCGACCCCGTTAGCACCGCGGAGACCGGGGCCAACGTCTCCCAGACCTGGCTCGACGCCATATCCGAGAACATCGCCAACATGAACGACGTCACCTCCACCTCGAAGGCCGCCTACCAGACGCGTTTCGTGGTGGCCGCCGCCATCCCGGGCCAGGCTGAAGGCACTGGCCCCGGCGCCGCCGGGGAAGCCGCCGTGGGGGGCGGCAGCGAAGTAGCCGGCATCGCCCTCGGCAGCCCCGCCGGCGTGGAAGAGTACGACCCCACCAACCCCCTGGCCGACGCCCACGGCATGGTAAGGGCCGCCGGGGTGAACCTCGGCCAGCAGATGACGGACATGATCATGGCGCAGCAGGGTTACGAGGCCAACCTCGCCACCATCAGCCAGGCCGAGCAGGCCTACCAGGCGGCGTTGGGCCTGCAGGTATGAGCGTCATGCCCATCGGTGCCGGCCCGGGCGCGCTCGGGCCCGCGGGGGCCGGTCTCGCCACCGGGCTCACCGAGCCTACCTCGCCCACCGCGCCCACCTCCCCGCTCGGCGGCTCCGGGGCGGGCGAGGCGGCGGGCACCTTCGGCGCCGGCGGGGTTGGCGCACCCGCTGGCGCCGGCGGGGGGACGGGCAACAGCTTCGCCAGCGTGCTCGGCGGTACGCTCGACAACCTCGGGGCCGTCCAGGCGAATGCCGACAACCTGGCTACCCAGGCCGCCACCGGCAGCCTCACCAACGTGGCGGACTACATGGTCGCCGCTGAGCAAGCCAACATCTCTACCCAGCTCACCGCGGCGGTGCGCAACAACGCCCTCCAGGCCTTCCAGCAGATCATGGGGATGCAGCTGTGACCGCCCCGATGCGCCTCGGCGACAAGGGCGAGGGGGCAAGAGGCGGCCAGGCGGGGGGGTTGCTGCTACGCCTCAAGCAACGCGCCCAAGAGCTGCTGGGGGGTTTCTCCAGCGGGCAAAAAGCCATGGTGGCCGTCGCCGTGCTCGCCGTAGTGGCCGGCGGCTACCTCTTCATGTCCTGGGCCGGCCGGCCGAGCTACGCCCCGCTTTTTTCCAACCTGAGCTCGCAGGACGCGGCGGCGATAACCCAGAAACTGGCGGCGAACAAGGTGCACTACCAGCTGGCGGAGGGCGGCGAGCAGATCCTGGTACCACAAGGCGACGTCTACCAGCAGCGCCTCGACATGGCCGCCGCCGGCCTGCCCTCCTCGGGCAGCCAGGGCTACAGCCTGCTGGACAGCGCCGGCATCACCACTTCGGACTTCCAGCAACAGGTCGAGTACCAGCAAGCGGTCTCGGACGAGCTCGAGCAAACCATCGAGTCGATAAACGGCGTCAGCTCGGCCCTGGTCAATGTCGTGATACCCCAGCAGAGCATCTTTGCGAGCACTTCTTCACAGCCCAGCGCGTCGGTGCTCGTGTCGCTCGAGCCCGGGACCTCGCTCTCGGCCGAGCAGGTCCAAGCCGTGGTCCACTTGGTCGCCTCGAGCATCGAAGGGCTCACGCCCGGCAACGTAACGGTGGTCGACCAGGACGGCAACGTGCTTAACGCCCCAGGCAGCGACTCGGGCAACGTCGCCGCCGGGACCCTCGAACAGCAGCAGACCGCAACTTACGAGCAGAGCCTGGACAACTCGCTCCAGGACATGCTCGCCACCGTGCTCGGTACCGGCAATGCCGTCGTGCACACCAGCGCCACGTTGAACTTCGACCAGACCCAGATCTCGAGCCAAATCTACAACCCCAACCACCAAGGGCCGATCCCGGTCCAGCGGGCCAACTCTGCGCAAACCTACAGCGGCCCCGCCGCCAGCCAGGCCGCCATGGGCATCCTCGGTTCGGGCGCGGCCACCACCGTGCCCGCCGGCACCTCGACGTCCGGGCCGACGACCACCCCGACCACCGCCAAGGGCTCGGCGACGACGGCCAAGGGCTCGACGGGGACGACCGGCTCCAGCGTAGCCACCGCCACGACCGTCCCGAGCTACTCGCAAGTGGGCAGCTCTCAACAAGATGTGGTCAGTGAAGTAACCAAGACCGTGAACTCCGCCCCGGGCACGCTGGAGCGGCTGTCGGTCGCGGTCGTGGTCAACCGGGCGGCGAAGCGTTCGGCCAGCGCGTCGACGATCAAGCAGCTCGTCTCTGCCGCCGCCGGGCTGGAGCCGGCCCGTGGAGACTCGATACAGGTCGCTTTCATACCGTTCAACCAGGCGGCTTCCAAGCAGGCGGCGGCGCAGCTGAAGGCGGCTGCCGGGGCAAGCAAAAAGGCCAACCTTATCAGTGAGGCCCGCGACGTCCTCGTGGTCCTTTTCGTGATCGGCC
>JBOGGK010000182.1:0-4484 GCA_050744045.1 Acidimicrobiales bacterium
CGCCGGCCGATCTCGGCGGTAGCTGGTGGGTAGACGGAGTCATTGTCAGCCATAGGGCGCTCCTCGCCTTTCGCGGTATATCGACTTTCCAGGTGGTCCAACACTTTCGAGCCATAGGCCATTCCCAACCGCCCAGATCCCTAGTCGCCAGTTGAGAAGTTTCGGGCCGAGCGGCGAAACGCCCGCCTTGGCGCATTTGCGCTCGGGCGCGGGCGGGCCACGCGTTCCACGGGCACACGCGTCGCGCCCGGCGGCGCCAGGCGCCAGGCGCCAGGCGCCATTAAAGCGAAACCTGGTGGAGGCGCCGGCCGGCCAGCGTGAGGTGGGCCTCCCCGAGCGCTTCAGACAGCGAGGGGTGGGGGTGGACCAGTTCTGCCACTTCGAGCGGGAGCGCCTCCCAGTTGGTGATCAGCATGGCCTCGGAGGCGAGGTCGGTCACATGCGGCCCGACCATGTGGATACCGAGCACCGGCCCGCCCTTTTCGGCCACGACCTTCACCATCCCGCCCTGGCCGTAAATGAGGCCCTTGGCCACGCCATTTATAGGGAACCGGTTGACCACCACGTCCATGCCGCGCTCGCGCGCCTCGGGCTCAGACAACCCGACGCTGGCCGCCTCGGGCAGCGAGTAGGTCGCCCGCACCACCCCTTCGTAGCGGACGGGGGCCGGGGCCTGGCCGGCCAGGACCTCGGCCACCAGCAACCCTTCGGCGAACGAAGCATGGGCGAGGCAGAGCGACGGGGGCGGGAGCAGGTCCCCAACGACGTGCACACCCGCGGCGTGGGTCTCGAGCCGGGCCCAGTCGGCAGGCACGACAAAGCCGCGCTCACGCTTCACCCCGATCTCTTCCAGGCCGATCCCGTCGGAGACCGGCGCCCGGCCGACCGCGGTGAGGAACAGCTCGGCAGAGATCTTGCGCGTCCCGCTGGCGTCCTTCACGGTCACCACGACGGCCTCGTCGCCGACATCGGCATCCTCGACACGCGCCCCGGCCAGCACGGTGACGCCTTTGCGCCGCAACGCCCTGGCCATCTCCCGGCTCACATCGGGATCCTCGCTCGGCAGCACCCGCTCCAGGGCTTCGACGAGGGTCACGTCCGCCCCGAACGCTCGGTAGAAGCTGGCGAACTCCACCCCGAGCGCACCGGCCCCCACGACGATGACCGACCGGGGGATGCTGTCGGTCCTGGTGGCCTCGTCCGAGGTCACGACGCGCCCCCCGTCCGAGGCCAGTCCCGGCAGCTCCCGGGGCACGCTGCCGGTGGCTATCACCAGGCCCCGGCGCGCCCTCAGCTCGGCGGGCGCCCCGAGCGCCCCTCGCTCGACCGGCGTGACGAGCACACTGCGCGCCGAGGTAACCCGCCCGCTCCCCTCGAAGACTGACACCCGCTCCTGGCGAAGGTGGCTGAGGAGGCCCTTGTAGTTCTTGTCCACGATCTCGTCCCTGGTCGCGCCCAGGGCGGCGGCGTCGACTGCCCCCACGGTGGCCTTTATGCCCCAGCGCCGTTCCCCGTCCTCGATACCCTCCATGATGAGGGCAGCATGCAAGAGCGCCTTGCTGGGCACGCAGCCCCGGTGCAGGCAGGTCCCCCCCACCAGGTCCCGTTCGACGAGGGCGACCGACATCCCCAGGCCCGCCGCCCGCAGCGCCGTGCTGTAGCCGCCGGTACCACCCCCGAGGACCACCACGTCGTACTCCTGCTCGGGGCCGTTGGCGTTCGCTCCTCTGCCCCTCGTCGCTTCTGCGCCCCTGGTCACTTCTGCGCCCGTGCTCTCTCCTGCGTCTGTGCTCACTGCTACCTCCTGCCTAAGCGGTGCCGGCGGCGACGGCTGGGCTACGACGGGCTCGGTGAGGGCCCGGGAGGACCACGACCGCACCAGTACGGGCCACCGGCCTCGACTCCAGTTTGGGCGAAAATCCCGGGCTGCTCGCGCCCCAGGGCCAGCCCTGCGGAAGCTCGCCCGGCGCGATCCGGTAGACAGGGTGTTATGGGTGAGCGGTGTTATGGGTGAGCACGGCACGGCACTGGTAGGCGACCCGGCCCTGGTCGGCAAGGTCGAACCGCCCGACCTCGCCCGCGAGGCCCCCGAGACCCTCCGGGGCTACTACCGCCAGATGGCCCTCGTCCGGGCGTTCGAGCTGCGGGCTTCGGAGATGTACACCAAGGCCAAGATCGGTGGCTACTGCCACCTCAACCTTGGTGAAGAGGCCACGGTCGTGGGCCTGATGGCGGCGCTGCGCCCGAGCGACTACCTCTTCACCAGCTACCGGGAGCATGGCTACGCCTTGGCGCGCGGCATCGCCCCCGAACGGGTGATGGCCGAGCTGTTCGGCAAGGCCACCGGCGCCTCGGGAGGTTGGGGCGGCTCTATGCACCTGTGCGACGCCGGTCTGCACATGCTCGGCGGCTATGGGATCGTCGGTGGCCAGATCCCCCCGGCAACGGGGGCGGCGCTGGCGGTCGCCTACCGCAGCGAGCCAGGCCCGGACGCCGACGCCGTCATGTGCCTGATGGGCGACGGCACCACCAACATCGGGGCTTTCCACGAGGGGCTCAACCTGGCCGCCCTCTGGCGGTTGCCGATCGTGTACGTGGTGGTCAACAACGGCCTCGGCATGGGTACGCCGGTCGAGGCGGCCTCGGCCGAGCCGGAGCTCTACAAGCGGGGCTGTGCCTACCGCATCCCGGGGGCGAGGGTCGACGGCGGCGACGTGCTGGCGGTGCGGGAGGCAGCCCGGACGGCGCTGGCGGCGGCGCGTGCCGAGCGCCAGCCGTCGATCCTGGAGACGGTCAGTTACCGGCTGCGGGGCCACTCCGTGGTGGACCCGGCCCGCTACCGGTCGAAGGAGGAGAACGAACGGCTGCGCAACCTCGACCCGCTGCCGGCGTGGCGCTCGAGGCTCATCGAGGCCGGGGCCCTCGACGCGGCTAGAGCTTCCCAGGTCGACGCCGAGGTGGAAAAGGCGGTCGCGGCGGCGGTCAGCTTCGCCGAGGAGAGCCCTTTCCCCGCTACCGAGCAGCTTTTTGCCAACGCCTATGCCACCCCGGTCGCCAATGCCCCACACTGGTTGCCCGGCGAACCGGTGGTCCCGGAGACCGGGTAGGCAAGCGTGGCAGAGGTAACCTACCGGCAGGCGCTCCACGACACCTTGCGGGCCGAGATGCTGGCGGACGACACCGTTTTCCTGATCGGCGAGGAGATCGGGGTCTTCGAGGGCTCCTACAAGATCACCGCCGGGCTCCTCGCCGAGTTCGGGCCCCGTAGGGTGCGTGACACCCCCATCTCCGAAGAGGGGTTCGTGGGGGCTGCGATCGGGGCGGCCATGCTGGGCCTGCGGCCGGTGGTCGAGATCATGACGCTCAACTTCAGCCTCCTGGCGATCGACCAGATCGTCAACCATGCCGCCAAGATCCATGCCATGTTCGGCGGCCAGATAAGCGTCCCCATGGTCATCCGCACCCCGGGCGGCGGGGGCCAGCAATTGGCTGCCTCCCACTCGCAGAACATAGAGGTTTACTACGCTCACATGCCCGGCCTCAAAGTCGTGGCGCCCGCCACCCCAGCCGACGCCAAAGGCCTCCTCACTGCCGCCATCCGCGACGACGACCCGGTCATGGTCCTGGAAAACCTCGCCCTGTACAACACCAAAGGCGAAGTCCACGATGGGGAGCACACCCTCGAGATCGGCCGGGCGGCGGTCGTGAAAGAGGGCACCGACCTAACTGTCGTCGCCTACTCGAGAGGCGCAGTCATCGCCCTCGACGTCGCCCGCCGGCTGGAGAGCGAGGGCATATCAATAGAGGTGGTCGACTTGCGCTCCCTGCGCCCACTCGACCGGGCCGTCATCTGCGCCTCCGCCCGCAAGACCACCCGAGCGGTGGTCCTGGAGGACGACTGGCTCAGCTACGGGATCGGGGCCGAGGTGGTGGCCACCATCCAGGAGGGAGCGTTCGACTACCTCGACGCCCCCGTACGCAGGGTGGCCGCGGCCGAGGTGCCTCTCCCCTACTCCAAGCCGCTCGAGTCCGCCGCTCTCCCCGACTCGGGAGCCCTGGTGCGGGTGGTCCGGGAAACCCTCGACGCCACCCACTACGTCGCCTGACAGGAGCCAACGTGGCCGACATCTTGATGCCCCGACTCTCCGACACCATGGAAGAAGGCAAGGTCACCCGGTGGCTGAAGCACCCCGGGGACACGGTCGCCCGGGGGGAGGTCATCGGGGAGATCGAGACGGACAAGGCCACCATGGACCTCGAAGTTTACGAAGACGGGGTCCTCCAGAGCCTGCTCGTCGAGGAGGGCACCACCGTGCCGATCGGGCGGCCGATCGCCGTGGTCGGCAACGGCCCGGGTTCGCCGGCGCCGCCGGAGGCTACCGAGGCTGCGGCTTCGGACGGTGGCGCGCCCCAGGCGCCGGCCCGGGACGGTGGCGCGGCGCCAGGCGGTGGGACAGGCGGGGCGCCGGCCGACGGTGGCTCGG
>JBOGGK010000183.1:0-7712 GCA_050744045.1 Acidimicrobiales bacterium
GGTCGGGACGGCTCCTCGTCCGGGCGGCCCGGCTGGCACAAAGCGCTGCCCGGCTCCGCCTGCTCCGCCTGTTCCGGTGCGCGCTCCGGCCTGCCTGGTGTTCCAGCGCCTCCCGGCCGGCTCCGGCGCGCTCCGGCTGCGTCTCGGCCTGTTCCAGCCGTCCAAGCCCAGCCGAGGTACCCGCCCGGGCGAGCCGGCGCTACTGCCGGCGCGCCCGGGCACAGCTTCCCGGGCCCGAGACGGACGGCCGACACGGGCGCCGCCGCTGGCCGCTGCAGCTATGCGGCCAGTGGAGGCAGGCCGAGGTCGTGGCGGACCTTGTTCGAGCCAGCCGTGACTACCTGGTCGTCCCGCAGGAGCGGTGGCTCCCAGGTCGCGGCCTTGGAGAGGTCCTCGTGGGAGAGGGCTTGAAGGTCCGCAAGCAGCTTGCCAAACGCTTTGGTGAGCAAGGCGACGTCGTGGCGCGACTTCGAGGGCCACTTCTGGTGCTCCAGTTCGTTGCGGAACTTGACGACGGCTGAGACCAGCGGCCCGATGACCTTTTCGACCTGGTCGTTAGTGATTGTGGGGTTGCTCACCCACGACAAGGCCCGGGCCTCGAAACGGGTGGAAGCCCTGTCCAGGGGGGCGGAGTCGGCGAGGTACTGCTGAGCCGCGGCGCTGTGGCGCAGGGGGGCGCTGTGGTGCAGGGCAGCGCTGCGGTGCCCTGGGGATGTGCTGGCCCAGGCGGCGCTCGAGGTGGGCGCGGGTGAGACCACAGCGCCTGCCAGGCAGGCCACGCCCGTGAGCCCGACTGCGGCCCTTGTCAAAAACATCCTGGCGAATGGGTTTTTCATGTCGCTCCTTCCGTGTTCATTGTGTTGCGGTGTTCATTGGGTAGCGGTCTTCTCCAAGGTGGCCTCGGCCCGGGACCCGGCGATCAGCGCCTCGATGGCTGGCACGTCCAAGGGCCTGGCGAACAGGTAACCCTGCCCGCTCTCGCATTCCTCGAGGCGCAACCGGTCGAGCTGGTCGGGGGTCTCGATGCCCTCGGCCAGGGTGTTGAGATTGAGGTCCCGGCCCATCTGGACGATGGTGTGGACAAGCGCAGCGCCTTCGGGAGACGACCCCATCCGTGACACGAACGACCGGTCGATCTTCAACGAGTCGATGGGGAACTGCTGCAGGTAGGCGAGCGAGCAGTACCCGGTGCCGAAGTCGTCGATCGCCAGGTTGACCCCGATCTGCTTCAGCGCCCGCAGACGCCTGACCGAGAGCTCGGTATTGTTCATCAACGTCGTCTCGGTGATCTCGACGGTGAGCCACTCGGGCCTGAAGCCGGAAAAGTCCAGGACTGACCCGACGAACTCCACGAAGTCCTCCCGATCGAGCTGGCGGCTGGAGACATTGACCGAGACGTTGAGCGGGTAGCCCTCGCGCGCCCATTTGGCTGCCTGCTGGCACGCCTCTTCGAGCACGAAGCGGCCCAACTCGACGATCATCCCCGTGGCTTCGAGCGTCGGGATGAACTCCGCCGGCATCACGACCCCCCGCTCCGGGTGGCCCCAGCGCACCAGCGCCTCGGCCCCCATCAACCGTTGGTCTACGAGGGTGAAGATGGGCTGGTAGACGAGGAAGAACTCCCTGTTGCGGATGGCATCGCGAAGCTCCGCCTCGAGGCTCATCCGTTTGGCGATCGCCGCCTGCATCTCCTGGTGGAACACGAGGTAGCTGCCGTGCGCGTTGGCTTTGGCTTCGTACAGCGCCACGTCGGCGTCCCGGAGCAGCTCCCCGGCCGAGTCCCGGGGCCCGGAGGCGATGCCGATGCTGGTAGTGACCGTGCATACCCGGTCCTTGTCCTTGCCCAGGTGAAATGGTTCTCTCAAGGACGCGATCAGGATCTCGGCGACGTGCTCGGGGTTGGGGGCGCCGTGCACCGTCTCTACGAGGACCACGAACTCATCGCCGCCCAGGCGCCCGACGGTGTCGGTCTCGCGTAGCGCGGCTCTGAAGCGTTGCGCTACCTGGAGCAGCAAGTCGTCACCCGCGGCGTGCCCGAAGGTGTCGTTCACGTCCTTGAACTGGTCGATGTCCATGAAAAGCGCGGCAAGGCCGGTGTGGTCCCGGCGCGCCCGGGCGATCATCTGCTCGGCGCGGTCGAAGATCAGGGCTCGGTTGGGCAGGGTCGTGAGGCCGTCGTGAAGCGCCTGGTGCCGGAGCTGAGCGGTCCGTTGTTCGACCAACTCGAGCGCTTTCGAACGTGACCTGCTGAGGACCCGCACCAAGGCGAAGACGAGCACCGACAGGAGCGAACCGCCTAGGAAGATGGCGAAGCCTTGGTCGGATGGCGGAGGCCCCGACACTGGCGGCGCGGCAGACAGCGCCACGGTCCACTTGCCGGTGCTCGTGAGCGGGAAGGCCTTGGTCAGGGCACTTGCGACACGGGGGCCCACGCGCGCCAGGACGGTGCGCCGTCCGGAAGGGTTTACATAGGACAAGGTCGCCGAGGTGCCATGGTGGCCCTGGATGACCGGCGCGAGGATGCCGCCCGCCTGGTAGATCCCGAGGATCCAGCCCTTCAGTGACTCGAGGCGCAGGGCCGCTGACTTGGGTGGCATAGCACCCGAGTAGATCGGGGTCATCGTGGCGAAGAACCCCTGCTTCGCCAGCAGTCGCGGGACCGAGGATGGCACCACTGGGACGCCGAGCTCGTGAGGCGCCTCGGCGACCAACGACGAGAGGGTGGCGACCGCCACTTCGCCAGTGGCAGCCGACTCGCGCAACAGCGCGCCGACAGGGAGGGCGCAGTAATCTAGGTCTGGCCGGGTGAACGCGAGCAGGTCCATGAGCGTGCCCATCGAGATCCCGCTGCTCGGCGCGACGTCGACCACCCCGGCCCGCGTCAGGCAGTAGGGCGGCTTGGAGCCGAGGGGGGAGATGGCGAAACGGCCGCTCATCGGAAGCCCGATCGGGGGGTCAGCCGCCACTTGGCTTGCGAAGGCGTGGAGGCGGGGTTGGCGGACGTTCTCCAAGAAGAGCAAGCCGAACGAACCGGGGTAACTGTCACGCGTGCCAAGGAGCCGGAACCACATCTCGAACTTGGCGTTGGTGAGCGCCGGGCTGGTATCCACCAGTGCCCGCGCGGTAGCGGCCAGGTCGGCATCGCGTTGCATCTCGACACTGAGGGCGTCGGCGGCGGTCGTGGCCATCGAGTTGAACGTCTGTGCCGCCCGGGCGCGCACGTAGCCGCTCCACGCCATGCCCGCAACGGCGGAAGCGGCCACGCCGAGCAGGAGCAGGACGCCGGCGAGCAACGCGAGAAGTCGGCGGAGAGGAGGCGGCGTCAGCCGCCCTGGGTCGGCATTGGCCCCAGGCGCCATCCCGTCGGGGCCACTGCGGTCCATGGCCCTTTCATCGGCCCCCCCCTGGCCTTCCTAAGCGGGTAGCAGCCCGAGCGGGCGTTCCTTGCCACCGCGGGCCGAGGGCTGGGCGGCCCAACCTTCGCATTTTTCGCCCCCGGGCGTCAGGCGGCACCCTCGCCCAGGTAGGCGGTCCGCACCCGGTCGTCGTCGAGCAAGACGTCCGCCCGGTCGGCCATCACCACCCTGCCGTTCTCGAGCACGTAACCGCGGTCGGCGACCTCCAAGGCCTGGGCGGCGTTCTGTTCCACCAAGAGGATCGTCGTGCCGCTGGAACGGATCTGGTCGATGATATTGAAGATCGTCTCGACGACGAGCGGCGCGAGGCCCATCGATGGCTCGTCGAGCAACAGGAGGCGGGGCTGGCTCATCAGTGCCCGCCCGATGGCCAGCATCTGCTGCTCGCCACCCGAAAGGGTGCCGCCGTCCTGGCGCCTGCGTTCTTTTAGGATCGGGAACAGCCCGAAGGCGCGCTCGATGTCGCCCTGGATGCTCCCCCGCCTGTTGTAGGCACCTATCTCGAGGTTCTCCAACACCGACATCCGCGGGAATATCCGCCGCCCTTCGGGCACGTGCCCGATCCCGAGGGCGACTATCTCGTGGGCCGGGAGCTGGCTTATGTCATCGCCGGCAAAGCTGATGCTCCCCCTGTAGGGGTGCAGCAAACCCGACACGGTCCGCAGGGTGGTCGTCTTGCCTGCTCCGTTCGCCCCGAGCAAGGCGACAATTTTCCCGTCGTCGACCTCCAGGTCGACGTCACGCAACGCCGGGATGGCACCATAGCGGACCTCGAGGCCCGTGACCTCGAGCAGGGCCATTAGCCCGCACCCCCGTCACGGGTGCTCCCACCAGTGTCTCTATCGTCGGCGCCGCCGCCGGCGCTCCCATCGGTGCCCCCGGCAGCGCTGCCGGGGGCCCTCCCGTCGGCGTCCGGTGCGACATCAGGGGCGCCGCCGGCGCTCCCCTGCCGGCTACGGGGTTTTGCTTCCTTTCGAGCGCCGAGGTAGGCCTCGATCACCGCTGGGTGGCCCTGCACCTCTGCGGGGCTGCCGGCGGCGATAACTTTGCCGAAATTGAGCACGATGATCCGCTCGGCGGTCGACATCACCAGGCCCATGTCGTGCTCGATGAGCAGCACGCTCAGGCCGAGGTCGTGGTTGAGGCTCTGGATCAGAGCAGCGAGGCCACGTTTTTCGGACGGGTTGGTGCCGGCGGCCGGCTCGTCCAGCAACAACAGCTCGGGCCGGGTCCCGATCGCACGGGCGATCTCCAGGCGCCGGCGGTCACCGTAGGGCAAGGCGCTGGCGATGTCGTTGGCCCGGTCGCGCAGTCCGACTGTCTCGAGCAGTTCGATCACCCGCCGGTCGCTTTCGCGCTCTTCCCTGCGGGTGCGGGGCAAGCGGAGCATGGCCCCGATGGGACCGGTGTGCTGGCGGGACTCGACGCCCACCTTTACGTTCTCGAAGGCGGTAAGCGCGTTGAACAGCCGGCTCGTCTGGAACGTGCGTGCGATCCCGGCCCGGTTGACCTGGTGGGGCTTGCGCCCGACCACGCTCGTCGTGCGCCCGTCCTTGGCGCGGAAAGCGATAGAGCCGCTCTGGGGCTTGTAGACGCCGGTGAGGCAATTGAAGAGCGACGTCTTGCCGGCGCCGTTCGGGCCGATGACCGAAAGTATCTCTCCCCGGCGCTGGCTGAGGGTGACGTCGGAAAGGCTGGTGACGCCGCCGAAGCTGAGGGTGACCCGGTTGACCTCGACGATTAGGTCCCCGCTCGCACAGGCGGCCGGGGCGGCCGCCGCCACCGCTACCGTGCTCACGCGACCGGGCCGCCCTGCCCGCTCATGGCGTCAGCACTGCCAACGCCGTGCTCGGCCAGCCCGATCTCGCGCCGGCGCCGCCGAGAGGGGATGATCCCCTCGGGCCTGAATATCATCATGACGATGAGCAGGGCACCGATGTAGAGGTAGAGGTCGGCCGGCTGGTAGCCGAGCAGGGGGTGCACTTCCAAGAACCACTGGAACCACACGATGAGCGCGGCGCCGGCCAGCGCCCCCGTCAGGGATCCCATACCGCCGAATATCACGAGGACCAGTACCATTATCGACAGCTGCACGGTGTAGGAGCCCGGGTTGATATAGCCGAACTCGGTTGCGGTGAGCAAGCCGGCGAAACCTGACGTCGAGGCTCCGATGGCGAAAGCCATGACCTTGTACTTGAGGACGTTGAGCCCGCTCGACTCGGCCGCCACCTCGTCTTCGCGTATAGCCGTCCATGCCCTGCCTACCCGGGAGTGCTCAAGGAAATGGAACGCTCCGAGCGCCATCACTACGAAGGCCAGCAGCAGGTAGTAGTAGGGCAGGTCGGCCACTCCCCAGCGGTAGTGGATCCCGAACAAGTTGAACGAGAAGCGGGGGATGGTAACCCCCTGCGCCCCGGCGGTGACGCTGGCGAGGTTGTTGAGCACGATCTCTATGATCTCGCCGAAACCGAGCGTCACGATGGCCAGGTAGTCGCCCCGCAGGCGCAGGGTGGGGAAGCCGAGGACCACGCCGGCAGCCATCGCCGCCAGGATGGCGAGGGGGATCGCCCAGAACAAGTTGAGGACGATAGGCGGGTGGACCGGTAGCGAACCCGTCCAGTAGGCGGCGGCGTAGGCCCCGATCGCGTAGAAACCCACGTAGCCGAGGTCGAGCAGGCCGGCGAAGCCGACGACCACGTTTAGGCCCAGGGTGAGCAGCACGAACACGCCGACCTGCTCGACCAGTACTCCCTGCCAGAAGACGGAGATGTGCATGGGTATGACGATCGCGACGGCCAAGATGGCCACGTTGAGCCCATAGCGGGCCCTCCGGTCGGGCAGCACCCGCCGTGGGAGCGCGAAGAGACGGTCGCTGGCCAGGTGGATCTCGGCCCGGAAGCGGTCTCGCAGCGTCGCTGCCAGCCACAGCCCGAAGCCTACGGCCGCGAAGTATAGGGCGCGAAGGTGGAACAGAGAACCCGAAAAACCTGAGAAGGGCGCGTTCGCGGTACCGGAGGGGCCGAGCATGACTGCCAGTACGAGGAACCCGCCTATGTACACGAGGCAGCGCCGGAAGTCTTGCTGCGTGAGCAGTTTGGCCGGGGCGGCGGGTACCGGCGCCCCCCGCAGTTGTATCTTGCGGGCAGTTTCCGTCGCCCGCTTGGTCGCTGCCGGAGAGGCCACCCCCTGCCTGCCGGCCCCGGGCTGCTCCGCCTCCGGACCGACCGGGCCCGGCCCCGCCTCCGGCCCGACGGAGCCCGGGAGAGCGCCCTGGCCCGCCGGCGAGGCTGCGTCTTCGGCGCTCATGCCGACCGGCCGAGGCTCTCGCCCAGGAGCCCGGTGGGGCGGACCAGGAGTATGAAGACGAGGACGCCGAAGGAGATCACGTCGCGCCACGAAGCCCCGATGCACCCGCTTGGCAGGTTCTCGGTCACTCCCAGGAGGAGCCCGCCCAGCACCGCTCCCCGGATATTACCGATACCGCCGAGCACGGCTGCAGTGAAGGCTTTGAGCGCCGGGGTGTAGCCCATGGTGTACACGACGCCGGCGCTTATCCCGAACAGGAAGCCGGCCGCCCCCCCGAGCAGGCCCCCGAGGACGAAGGCCTGGGAGATGACCCTGTCGATGTTGACCCCCATCAGGCTCGCCGTTTCGGCGTCCTGGGCCACCGCCCGGATCCCTCGGCCCAGTTTGGTGAGAGCGATGACCCGGTCGAGGAACAGCAGCATCAAGACAGCTACGACTGCGATGAGTATGTCGTAGCTCAAGACCGGGGCGCCGAAGATCGTGAAGACGGTCCCGGTGAATTGTAGCGGGATCTCGACCGCTTGGCGGCCGAACTCCTTGCCCGCAAGGTTGTAGATGAAAAACGAGGCACCGATGGCACTGATGAGGAAAGCCAGCTTGGGAGCATGGCGGCGGCGCAGCGGCTTGTAGGCGACCCGCTCGAGCAGGTAGGCCACCCCGCCGCCGGCTAGCGCACCGGCGACGATCCCGACCACGGCGAGCCCGAGCTCGCTCATGCCGCGGGGATGGCTACCGCCGGCGAGCGCGTCGGCGACGAAATAGCCGGCGAAACCCCCGCTCATGAACACTTCGCTATGGGCGAAGTTGATCAGCTGGAGGATGCCGTAGACCAGGGTGTAACCGAGCGCGACGAGCGCGTAGACGAACCCGTTTGCCAGCCCGCCAATGAACAGGTCCCAGAAGTTCTGAGTGAAGCACATCGGGTCTTCTCCGGGTTGGGGCTAGAGCCGGGGCGACCGGGTGCCCGCGCGGGAAGGGCACCGGGTCGCC
>JBOGGK010000184.1:0-2991 GCA_050744045.1 Acidimicrobiales bacterium
GTCCGCGTCGTCGAGACTGGGGTGGAACTCACCGAAGTGGTTTTGCGCGGCGGGATGGCGAGCCTCGTGGGGATGCCAATGTCCAAGCCACCACGTTGTCCAGCTCACCTTGCGCCTGGCGCAACCGCTCCGGCGACTGGGACTGGGTCGCCCCTTCAGGTGGCTTTGATCGCCTGCCAGAACCCGTAGGCTTGGTCCCAGGCGTGGAAGTCGTCGGTCTCGACCAGCTCGCCGGTGACGGAGTCTCGGAAGGCTGGACTAGCCGTTTTGATGCCACCCCGTACTTCTGCTCCCAGGCGTCAAGCTCAGCATGCCATCATCGGGCGTGATAACCCGGTGCGTGATCTGGGGACGAGCCCTAGGCACGTATCCCATGGTAGGCCCATCGCATGAAGGACGTGCCCACGTAAGACAGGCTGATCGGACATATGGCGGCATTATGGCGGTGGGCCGGCGGGTCCGCACAAGCGGGGCGGGCCTCGGATGGGCTCGCTTTGCTGGGGCCAGGCGCGAGACTGTCAGGCATGAGCGGCACCCTTGTCCGCCGGGCTGAGGTCGACGACGCGCCTAGGGGACTGCTGGCCTCGTCCTCCCTCGGGGCACCCCAGTCGGCTAAGACGGCCCTCCAGCCCGAGCAGTGAAGTGCTGGCAACCCCGAGGCGCGCGGATGTGCCCTCTGTGCTCGCGCGTCAAGCTAAGCGCGCCCGATCGCAAAGCATGCGTAAGTAGTGAGCGGTAACATGCCCCCGCCCACAAGGGGAGCACAGCGTTGGTGAGCTTCCCATATGGGACCTCGGAGCTGACCGCCGAGCTGCGCGACGGTACCTGTGGGCCCAGCGCGGCTAGCGCTGCCGCTGACGAAATGGGCGCTCTGAGGCAAGCGCTCCGCAACCCAGCGCGACGGCCGGCGCTCTCGGACCTGGTCAGCCCGGGGGCTCGTGTTGCCATAGGCGCTCGGGCGTGAGCCGGGACTTCGCCCCGGGCGGGGCTTCGCCACGCACCCCGGCTCCTCGTGCCTGAGGGTGGCATCCAAGGCCAACCCGGCGCGGCGTGCCCAGGAGGTGCGCAGTTTCGGGACGACCAAGAAGGAGGTCTGGCGCTGGCCGCACGAGCAGCAGGTGGAGGTGGTGGTGATGGAGGTGACCTCGGACTACTAGGGGTCACCGTTCTTCCGCCTGGAGGCCGAGGGCTTCACCTTGTGAGCTACTCGATGCGAAGCAGGTGAAGACCCTCCCCGGCAGGCCCAAACCGGGCCTGGGGCCGACTGCGTGTGGCTGGCAAAAGTGGCCGAGAAGGAGATGGCGCCCAAGTGCTTCGTTCTTGAGCGCACTGCCAACCGCTTGGCCATGGTACAGGGACTTCGCGGCCGGCTCCCTGGTCCGCTCGTCCCTCAGTAGCTAGGGTGCCGATCATTATCGACCAGCTCTAGCCGCCACTCATAGCGCGAACGTCACGACCCAAAGAGCTCGCGAGTGACTTGCGTAGGCACCTTGTTAGCGCTAACGTCGCTGTCCCATGCGGAGGGGATGTGCCGTGCCGGTAAAGGTGTCCGTAAACTAGCCAGAGGCCAGGAGGGGGAAAGGTTAGCGCTCGGTACATGTCGGCAGTGTCCATCTCACCGCGACGGAGGACTCGAACGTTTGCTTCGATGGGCCCAAAAGATAAAGTAGTCTCGAGAGCCAGAATTAGTAAATAATTTAGTTAGTCAAACCGACCCTCGGCAGCAAACCACAGTGCCTTCGGCGACTTCAACAGACAAGGAGTTCGGAGGAAATGCCCGATAACCCACAAGAGGACGTAAGCCGAGAGCGTTGGGAATTGTCGCGCAGGCGCATGCTGCGCAACTTGGGGGTTGCCGCAGCGGCCGTCCCCTTCGCCGGCGCACTGACAGAGATGTTGACCGACATGCCCGCCAACGCGAGCCCGCGAGAGCGCGTCGCTGCTGGGGAGCGCCTGGCGCGCAACTCCGTGTTCGAAAGCCCGTTTGCCTCTCACCCCGCATACAAGTTCACCTTCGTTTGTCACGTGACGACCAACACTTTCTTCACGCCGACGCAGTACGCTTTCGCGGACGCTGCCCGCATGTTCGGCATCCCGAAACCCGCATGGACCGGCTCGATCAACTCGATCGTCTCCGACATGACTACAGCTATCGACACGGCCGTTGCCGCAAACGTAAAGGGCATAGCGACGTGCATCATCGCCCCGGCTTCTTTTAACGCTCCTGTCGATAGAGCGCTGTCGAAGGGTATCCCGGTAGTTTCCTATAACGCGGACGAGCCCGGCAACAACCGGATGGCCTACATCGGCCAGAACAACCTAACCGCGGGGGCCGCCGCCGCGAAACGGATCGTCGACAGCGGCTACGTGAAAAAGGGCGACCTGGTCGGTATGATCATCGCCACCCCCGGCACCGGCAACATCCAGCCCCGGATCGACGGTGCCTTGCCCACCTTCAAGGCAGCAGGGTACGACACCGTCTCGGTCGCCGGTGGGGCCCTGCAGAACCAAGAGGACGCGGCCGTGCCTGCCTGGTACCTCGGCCACAAGGACGTGAAGTTCATGTACGCCGTCGACGACGGGGACACCATCGCCGTTGCCCAGACCATTTCGAAGTACAAGTTGAAAGGCAAGGTCGGCGGCTCCGGTTGGGACGTGGGCATACCCACGCTCCAGCAGGTCCAGAAGGGTGCGCTGCTCTTTTCGATCGACCAGCAGGCCTACCTGCAGGGGTTCGTACCTACCGTCCAGTTGTTCCTGTACAATCTCTCGGCCGGGCTGATGAAGCCCTGCGACACCGACACTGGCCTCGGGTACGTCACCACGTCCACGGTCGGCGCTTACCTGTCGCACAAGACTCGCTTCGAGGGCAGCGGCACGGCCCAAACCGCCTTCGCGCCTCCCAAGAAAATATCCTACTAGGTCATGGCGCAGGCGACGGTCACTACCGGGGACCGTTCGTCTCTCCCCCTCGCCCCACCCCTTGGGGGG
>JBOGGK010000185.1:0-4916 GCA_050744045.1 Acidimicrobiales bacterium
GACCCTGTCGTGGACCTATCCCGTCGCGCTGGTCAACTCCGTGAACCCCGTCCGCCTGCAGGGCCAGAAGACCGCGGCGTTCGAGATCGTCGACGTGCTCGGAGATGCTCCCGATCTGCATTTCATCCCGGTCGGCAACGCCGGCAACATCACCGCGTACTGGAAGGGCTACCGCGAATACCATGACGCTGGCCGGGCCCGCTCGCTGCCGCGAATGTTCGGCTTCCAGGCGGCCGGCGCCGCCCCGATCGTCCTCGGCCACCCGGTGGAAAAGCCGGAAACAGTTGCGAGCGCCATCAGGATCGGGAAGCCGGTGTCCTGGCAGGGCGCCCGCGCGGCGGCATCGGAGTCCGGGGGCCTGATCGGAGCAGTGAGCGACGACGACATCCTCGACGCCTACCGATTCCTCGCCCGCGAGGAATCGGTGTTCTGCGAGCCGGCTTCCGCTGCCTCGGTGGCGGGGCTGCTTAAAGTGGGAGTACCGCCGGGCTGCACGGTCGTGTGCGTGCTGACCGGCCACGGCCTGAAGGACACCGACGCCGCCATCGGCCAGATCGCTGTGCCGAGAGCGGTCGAGGCCGACCTCGGTGCGGTCCGGGACGAGCTCGGGCTTTGAAAGCCGACGGTGTCCCCAGGAGCTGGCAGGCGCCCGGCGACCATCCTGGCGCGAGCCGCTCGCAGCAGGTACTATGGGGGGTGCCCCGGCTCGATTGGTACTCAACGAGTGGGGACCTCATCCGGAGCGGCATCTCCCAGGCGTAGCCCACGGCACCAAAGCCGCAACTAGAGCGGCGACAAGCCGGGGCCTCGTTGGGGCCCTGTCCACCGGCTGCCCCGGCCCTGTTGACAATTATTCGAACACTCACACCACCACAGAGGTAGGTAAATGAGCGACCTGCAGCTCGAGCGCTCCGTGCTCGAAGCAAAGGAGCGGGACGAGCTCTTCGCCATCGCTCAAGCTCTTGGTTCGACCCCCACAGCACGCACCAAGAAGGCGGACCTGGTCTCACAGATACTCCAGGTCACCGGCGTAGAAGAAAGCCCAGCGCCTGTACCCGAAAAACCGCGCCGGCCCCGGGCCAAGCGGGCCGCCGCCCCCGCCGACGGGGCGGTCGCCGAAGATGTGGTGCGCCAGCTCGACGTGGCCGGCGCCAACGGCAATGGCCGTGCGCCGCATGCCGAGGAGGCGCCCGACGGCGGCCAACGCGCCGAGCCCGGGCGGCCGCCCGGGCGTACCGGGGCGGCAGCCAGGGTGACAAAAGCGCCCGGGACGAAGCGAGTCGAAGAGGGCGAAGCGGGGCCGCCCGCGGCTGAGCAGGCTGGTGGCACCGGAGCGGGAGCGGCCCCGGAGGCAGCGGACACCAGCGAGGCCCTCTCGCCGGCCGCCAACGGCTCGACAAGGCAGGGGGCCGAGGGTTTCCAACGAGCCGACCACGGCCGGCCTCGCCAGGACCGGGCCGACCAACGCCCAGAGCGGGCCGACCAGCGCCCAGAGCGCTCGGACCCGCGCGACTTCGAGGCCGGCCTCGGCAACAGCCGCCGGCGGCGCCGGCGCAACCGGGACAAGGGGCCGCGCGGCGCCGAGCGCGACCGCGAGTTCACGGGGCAGGCCCCGGAAACGCCCTATTCGGGTGAGCTTGTGGCCTGCACGGGCCTACTGGACCTCCGCGACGAGGGCTATGGTTTCCTGCGCACCAACGGTTACCTCGCCAGTTCGGCTGACATCTATGTCTCGATCACCCAGGTCCGCCGCTACGGGTTGCGCAAGGGTGACCACGTCGAAGGGGCCTACCGCCCGGCCGCCAACCACGAGAAGTACCCGGCGCTGGTAAGGGTGGACGCGGTCGCCGGGCTCCCGCCCGACGATGCCCGCAACCGGCCCAAGTTCGAGAACCTCACGCCTCTTTTCCCCGATGAGAAGCTCCGGCTCGAAGTACCGGCGGACCCCTCCAACGTCACCGCCCGCATCGTCGACTTGGTGTCGCCCATCGGCAAGGGCCAACGGGGCCTCATCGTCTCGCCGCCGAAAGCGGGCAAGACTACGATCCTCAAGCAGATCGCCCATTCGATCGAGGCGAACAACCCCGAGGTGCACCTCATGATCCTGCTCGTGGACGAGCGCCCCGAGGAGGTCACCGACTGGCGGCGCTCGGTGAAGGGCGAGGTCATCGCCTCCACTTTCGACCGGCCCTCGGACGAGCATACCCAGGTGGCAGAGCTGGCCATCGAGAGGGCCAAGCGCCTGCTGGAGCTCGGCCGCCACGTCGTGATCGTGCTCGACGGCATCACCAGGCTGGCCCGGGCCTACAACCTGGCCCAGCCGGCAACCGGGCGTATCATGTCGGGCGGCATCGACACCGGTGCGCTCTACCCGCCCAAGAAGTTCTTCGGCAGCGCCCGCAACATCGAAGAAGGAGGGTCGCTCACCATACTCGCCACGGCCCTCGTCGAGACGGGCAGCCGGATGGACGAGGTGATCTTCGAGGAGTTCAAGGGCACGGGCAACATGGAGCTGCGCCTCGACCGCAAGCTGGCCGAGCGGCGCATCTACCCCGCCCTCGACGTCAACGCCTCTTCCACCCGCCACGAGGAGCTCCTGTTCGACCGCGGCCAGCTCCAGCAGGTCTGGAAACTGCGCCGGGTGCTCAACGCACTGGCCACGGACGGCAACGCCGCCGCCGGGCTGGAATTGTTGGTGGACAAGATCCGTTCTACTCGAGGTAATGACCAGTTCCTGGCCGAGATAGCCAAGACCCCGGCCATCTGACCCATATTGTTGAGGGCACCATGAAAACCGACACCCATCCCGAGTACGTGCAGGCCAAGGTTGTCTGCTCGTGCGGCAACACCTTCACGACCCGCTCGACCAAGCCGGAGCTGCACACCGAGCTCTGCAACGAATGCCATCCCTTCTTCACGGGCAAGCAGAAGCTGGTCGACACCGGGGGCCGGGTCGAGCGTTTCGAGCGCCGTTACGGGCGCCGGCCGGCGAGGGCCACTGCCCGCGGCTGAGCACGGCCGCTAAGTGTTCGAGCACCTCGGCGAGCTCGCCGCCGAGTACGACAAGGCCTTGGCCCAGCTGTCCGACCCAGCGGTCATAGCCGACCAACGCCGGCTGCGCCAGGTGGGCCGCCGCCACCGGGAGCTGGAGACGATTGTCACCACGTACCGAGCCCATCAGGCAGTGCAGGCCGACCTCGACGTCGCCCGAGAGATGCTGGCGGGGGCCGAGGGCGACGACCGCGAGCTGGTGGACGCCGAGATCGTCGCCGCCGAGACGCGGCGGGCGGGGCTGGAGGAGCAGCTGAAAGCCCTCCTCGTGCCCCGCGACCCCAACGACGGCCGCAACGTGATAGTGGAGATCCGGGGCGCCGAGGGCGGCGAAGAGGCCAACCTGTTCGCCCGGGACCTGTACCAGATGTACTCCCGTTACGCCGAGCGGGCCGGCCTGAAAAGCGAGGCGCTGTCGGCTGACCCTTCCCCAATGGGTGGCTACAACGAGGTGACGCTCCTGGTCAAGGGCGCCGAGGCCTGGGCGCGCTTCAAGCACGAGGGCGGCCCCCACCGCGTCCAACGGGTGCCGGTGACCGAGTCCCAGGGCCGGGTCCACACCTCATCGGCCACGGTGACCGTCCTGCCCGAGGCCGAGGAGCTCGAGGTCGAGATCGACGACAAAGACCTGCGTGTCGACGTCTACCGCTCGACGGGGCCAGGCGGCCAGTCGGTCAACACCACCGACTCGGCGGTCCGGGTGACCCACCTGCCGTCGGGGATCGTCGTGTCGATGCAGGATGAGAAGAGCCAGATCCAGAACCGGGCCAAGGCGCTGCAGGTGCTGCGCGCCCGCCTCCTCAAGGCCGAGCAGGACCGCCAGGCGGCGGAGATGTCCCAGGCCCGCCGGAGCCAGGTAGGCGGCGGTGGTCGCTCCGAGAAGATCCGCACCTACAACTACAAGGAAAACCGCGTGACCGACCACCGCATCGGGCTCAGCCTCTACAAGCTGGACAAGGTGCTCATGGGTGAGCTGGACGAGGTCGTCGACGCCCTGCTGGCCGACGAGCGGGCTCGCCAGCTCGCCGGCACCAGCGCCGGGTGAGCTGGCTCGACCTCCACCGCCAAGCGGTGGAGCGCCTAGGCGACGTCCACGCCGCGCGCTGGTTCGTGGAAGAGGCGTCCGGGGCCGAATGGCCGGCGGTGCTCGACGAACCGGTCCCCGCCCGGGCGGGAGCGGCCTTTGGCGCCCTGGTGAGCCGGCGCCAATCGGGCGAGCCGGTCCAGTACGTCCTCGGTCACTGGGCCTTCCGCCGTCTGGACCTGATGGTCGACCCGCGGGTCCTAATACCCCGCCCCGAGACCGAGGTGGTAGTCGAGGTGGCGTTGGCCGAGCTGGCCCGTCAAGGCGGTCGAGCTCCAGTCGTGGTCGACCTGGGTACCGGCTCGGGCGCCATCGCCCTTTCGGTGCTCGACGAGCATGCCGGTGCCCGGGTGTGGGCGAGCGACGTCTCCCGGGACGCCCTCGCCGTGGCGTCGGCCAACCTTTCCGGCTTGGGCACCACAGCCGCCGGGCGGGCCAGGTTGGTGCAGGGCAGCTGGTGGGAAGCGTTGCCCGCCGAGCTCGCGGGCCGCGTCGACCTGGCCGTCGCCAATCCCCCTTACGTGTCCGAGGCCGAGGCGGCCGAGCTGCCGGCGGAGGTCTCGGAATGGGAGCCGCGCCAGGCGCTCGTCCCCGGCCCGAGCGGGCTGGAAGCGCTGGAGGCCATCGTGTCAGGGGCGGCGCACTGGCTCGGCCCCGGCGCCGTGCTCGTGGCCGAGATCGCCCCGCACCAGGCGGGAGCGGCACTCGGGCTGGCGGGCCGGGCCGGCCTGGCCGAGGCGGCCGCGCGCACCGACCTGGCGGGCCGGGACCGGGCCCTGGT
>JBOGGK010000186.1:0-18411 GCA_050744045.1 Acidimicrobiales bacterium
GTACTACGGCTCCCTGCCCTCGCTCGACATGACCGAACTGCCGATAATCGAGATCGTGCCCACCCCTGACGGCGGGGGCTACTACATGGTCGGCACAGACGGGGGCGTTTACGCGTTCGGGGACGCCCGCTTCGAAGGTTCGTGCGCCACCATCGGGGGCTGCGGCAAGCTCACCGTGACCGGGCTGCTAGCCGGCCCGAACGGGGACGGCTACTGGCTGTTGCTGTCCAACTGCACGATGATCGCTTTCGGCGCTGCGCCCAAGACGGCGGACCCGGACTGCCAGGTCCGGGCGGTGGCATCGAGGGCCATAGCCAAAGAGGCGGTCCTTACCCCCGACGGGCAGGGCTACTGGGCGCTTTTGGAAAGCGGCTCGGTGTTCGCCGAAGGCGACGCCAAGGCCTACGGCCACTGGGAAGCCTCGGCCGTGCCGGTGAAAAAGGTCCCAGCAGTGGCGCTGCTGCCCACCCGCGACGGCCACGGCGCCTGGCTCGTCTTCGCCAACGGGAAGGTGGAGGACCTCGGTGACGCCCGGCCTGTGGGCGGCCTGGCCGGGACCAAGCTCAACGCCCCCATCTTCTCGGCGGCCAGTTCCTAAGCAGGCCGGCGCCCAGCCGGTCCCCCGCGCCCGCCCTGCCTCCGCGCACGGCTCGCGCGCCCTAATGAACAGGCTTGGACTCGCGTGCCGCGGCCCACGCTCGCCCGACCGTATATAACTGCAGAAAACCCGCCGCCGCGGGGGACAGTTTTCGCGCAATTAAGGCCGGGTGGACGGCGGCCGAGCGAGCGCCGAGGGCCGGGTGGACGGCGGCCGGGCAGGCCAGGAGCACGGACACCACGACGGCACCCCGGGGAACAGGGGACAAGCACCAGGGGATAGCGTCGGCACCATGACGGCACAATGGGTTGCGCCACCCGTAGAGCGCGAGCACCCCGCCACCATCCTGCCCGAGCGGGCGGCCCTGGACGCGTGGCTCGACTACCACCGCCAGACGCTGCTGTCCAAGTGCGCCGGCCTCAGCGCCGAGCAGCTGAAACAAAGGGCGGTGCCCCCGTCGCGGCTCTCCCTCCTCGGCCTCGTGCGCCACATGACTGAGGTGGAGCAGTGGTGGTTCGCAATCACTGCCGCCGACCGGGACCTCCCCTTCAGCTATTCCTCGCCCGGCAACGAGGACGGCGACTTCGAGGACCTCGACAAGGCCGGTGCCGAGGCCAACCTGGAGACCTTCCGGGCCGAGGTCGAGCGCGCCCGGGCGGCCACACGGGACAAGCAGCTCGACGACGTCGTCCGCAGCCATGGCCACCACC
The DNA here is from genome assembly GCA_050744045.1 of Acidimicrobiales bacterium. Lineage (GTDB taxonomy): Bacteria > Actinomycetota > Acidimicrobiia > Acidimicrobiales > Palsa-688 > JBOGGK01. The sequence continues at coordinate 1,309 of JBOGGK010000186.1, forward strand.
CTGAGCGGACTCGCGACATCCGCTGGATCTACATCCACATGATCGAGGAGTACGCCCGTCACAACGGCCACGCCGACCTCCTCCGCGAGCGCCTAGACGGCAGCACGGGCGACTAGTGCCCGGCGCTTAGGCGCCAGGCGGTAAAAAGGAGCGGTAAAAGGAGCGGTAAGAAGGAGCGGTAAGAAGGAACCGTGGCGCTCTCCGATGAAGAACTGATCTCCCGCTCGAGCGCCCTCGCCGCCGAGCTGATGTCCCGGGCGCACGCGCTCGGGGCCCCCCGCCAGCGCCGGCGCCAGCAACGGCTCCGCCGCCTGCTCGCCAGCCCGTCGGGGGCGCGCCTGGTGTTCTGCCTCGCCGACCGGGTGCTGCGCCCCGTCGACGCCCCTACGGCGGCGGCCCAGCTGGCCGAGGTCGCTGCCGGGCCGATGGAAGGCCTGTCAGGCACCGACGCCGCCCTCCTGCGCCTGGCCGGGCGGGCCGCTACGGTCGCCCCTTTCCCAGTGGTGGCGCTGGTCGGGGCGAGGCTTCGCTACGAGACCCGCTCGCTCGTGTTCCCGGCCGAGCCCGCTCTCCTCGGCCGGCGCCTCGGCCAACTGCGGGCCCGGGGCCGGCGGCCCAACCTCAACCTGCTCGGGGAGGCCGTGCTCGGGTCCGAGGAGGCGGCGAAGCGGGCTTCTGCGGTCGAGGCCCTGTTGCGGCGCGGCGACGTCGACTGCGTCTCGGTGAAAGTGTCCGCCGTCGCGGCCGACCTCTCCCTGGTCGACTTCGACGGTTCGCTGTCGCGGGTATGCGAGCCGCTCCGCCGGCTCTATCGCGCCGCCGCCGCCTGCCAGCCGGCCAAGCTCGTCAACCTGGACATGGAAGAGCACCGAGACCTCGACCTCACCGTGGAGGCCTTCACCCGCTCGCTGGCCGGCCCTGAGCTGGCTGCCCTGACGGCTGGCATCGCCCTCCAGGCCTACGTCCCCGACAGCCACGGCGCTCTCGCCCGGGTGCTCGCATTCGCCGCCGAGCGGGCCAGGGCGGGGGGGGCCCCGGTGCGGGTACGCCTGGTGAAGGGCGCCAACCTGGCCATGGAGACCGCAGAAGCCGAGCTGGCATGCTGGCCGGCGGCCCCGTACCCGGCCAAGGCGGGGACCGACGCTTCCTACAAGGCGCTGCTCGAGCGGCTCCTCTACGCCGCCCGGAAAGGCACGGTGCAGGTCGGGGTGGCCTCGCACAACCTGTTCGACGTGGCGTTCGCCTTAGTCCTGGCCGAGCACCTCGGCACCAGGGTCGAGGTCGAGATGCTGGCGGGGATGGCCGACGAGCAAGCCGCCGCGGTGGCCGAACGCACCGGGCGGGTGCTGCTGTACACGCCCGTGGTCGCCCGGGCCGACTACCGCAACGCCCTCGCCTACCTCGCCCGCCGCCTGGACGAGAACGCCACACCAGACGGGTTCTTGCGCCAAGCCCTCGCCCTCGAAGTGGGGAGCCCGGCCTGGGTCGACCAGGCAGACCGCTTCGCCGCCGCCGTGCGTGCCCGCCACGGCGTAAGCGCCTCGCCCCGCCACCACCAGGACCGCAACCGCCTCGGGGCGCCCCCGCCGGTGCTGGGGCCAGAGCCGGCTAGGGGACCAGAGCCCGTGACAGGGCCAGGGACAAGGGCGGGAGCGGGAGGCGAGGTCGCCGCCAGGTTCGACAACGAACCGGCCACCGACCTGACCGTGCCCGCCAACCGCTCCTGGGCGGTGGCGGTGCTCTCTGCTCCCCGCCCCCCGGCCCCGGCGGGGCTGTCCTCGCCCGACGAGGTGGACGCGGTCGTAGCCAGGGCCGGGGCGGCGGCGGCGGACTGGGAGGACCTGGGGGCTTCGAAACGGGCCGGTATCCTGCTCGGCGCCGCGGACGTGATGGCCGCGGGGCGGGCCGACGCCATCAACGTCATGGCCACCGAGGCGGGCAAGACCTTCGAAGAAGCCGACCCCGAGGTCTGTGAAGGCGTCGACTACGCCCGCTGGTATGGAGCCGGCCCGGGTTCCTTGGAGCACCTCCTCCGCGAGCTCGACGGGGAGGTCGACAGCGAGCCCCTCGGCACCGTCGTCGTGGCCCCGCCCTGGAACTTCCCCTACGCCATCCCCGCCGGCGGCACCCTGGCCGCCCTGGCCGCAGGCAACTGCGTGCTGTTGAAGCCGGCCCCCGAGTCGCCGGCCACCGCCGCCGTGCTGGCCGGGCAGCTCCGCCAGGCGGGCCTGGGCGACAGCGTGCTCCAGCTGGTACCGGTGGCCGACGGCGAGCTCGGCCGCCGGCTCATCTCCCACCCCGGGGTCGGGGCGGTCGTGCTGACGGGCTCGTACGAGACGGCGGGGCGGTTCTCGGCCTGGGCGCCGGCGCGCCGCCTCCTGGCCGAGACGAGTGGCAAGAACTCCATCGTCGTCGGCGCCACCGCCGACGTCGACCAGGCGGTCCACGACGTTGTGGCCTCGGCCTTCGGGCACGCCGGCCAGAAGTGCTCGGCCGCCAGCCTGGCCATAGTGGCCGCCCCCGTCTACGACCGGAGCCAGTTCCTGCGCCAGTTGGCCGACGCCGTCCGCAGCCTGCGCACCGGGGCTGCCACCGACCCGGCCACTCAGGTGGGCCCGATAGTGGGCCCGTTCACCCCGGCACTCGAGCGCGCCCTCACCCAGCTGGGCGAGGGCGAGACCTGGCTGGTCGAGCCAGTGCGCCTCGCGGGCGAGGCAGGGGGCAGCGGTCAGCTGTGGTCACCGGGGGTGAAGCTCGGGGTGCGGCCCTCTTCGTGGTCGCACATGACCGAGTGGTTTGGGCCGGTGCTCGGCGTCATGCGCGCCCGGGACCTCGACGAGGCCCTGGCGTGGCAGAACGCCGTCCCATTCGGCCTGACGGCCGGCCTTTCCTCGCTCGACCCCGATGAGCAGCGGCGCTGGGCGGACGGCGTCGAGGCCGGGAACCTGTACATCAACCGCACCACGACCGGCGCCGTCGTCGGCCGGCAACCCTTCGGGGGCTGGAAGCGCTCGAGCTACGGGCCGACGGCCAAGGCGGGCGGGCCCAACTACCTGATCGGCCTGCGGCGTTGGCGGGACGCCGCCCCGGCAAGCGTGGACAAGGCCGTGGCGAGCTACAAGCGCTGGTGGGAGCAGTACTTCGGGCGCTCCAGCGAACTGGCAGGGCTGCGCCCGGAGTCGAACGAGCTGCGCTACCGGCCGTTCGCCCCCGGGGTGGTGGTCCGGGCCGGCGACGACGTTGACGAGGACCAGCTGCGCAAGGCGCTCGCCCTGGGCGCGCTCAGCGGCACCCCGGTCAGGTTCTCGCTCGCCAGCTCCCGGCCGAGGCTCGCCGGGGCGCGGGTGGTGGTGGAGAGCGAGGAATCGTTCATGGCGTCGCTAGGGGCGGGCGGCGGGGCGGGCGGGGCCACTAGCGACGGCGCCCGGCTGCGCCTTCTCGGCGCGGTCGCGCCTACCGTCTACGCGGCCGCCGCCCAGGCCGGGGTCAGCACCTTGGACGAGCCCATCTGCTCGTGCGGGCGCATCGAGCTCGTCCGCTGGCTCCGGGAACAGGCCGTGGCCCGTAGCCTGCACCGCTACGGCAACGTCGTCTACTCGCGCTGGTAGCGCGCCGTCAGGCCTCGCCGTGCGCCCCCGCCGCGGTCCCTCAGCTCACGGCCGGTCGGCCTGGGTGCCCGGCCTGGGTGCCCGGCCTGGGCGCGCCCTCGGGGGCGGCGGGCGGCCGGGGCACTGGAGGCAGCTCCGAGCCCTCGGGGGCGGCGGGCGGCCGGGGCACTGGAGGCAAGTGCGGGCCCAGGTGGACCGGGCCGCTCGGCATCTCGTCCGCCGGCAGCCAGGCAGCGGTGCCGTTCCCGGAGCGGGGCAACCTTTCCCCGGGGCCGACGGCGACGAGGCTCTCGGGGGCCGACGGCAGCACGTGGTCGAAATAGTCGCGGGCCGCCGCCGTGGTCCCGATGTCCCGGCCCGCCTCCTCGGAGAGGAACCAACGGTGTTCGAGCACCTCGTGGAACACCTCCGCCGGCGCCAGCCGGGTCGCCAGCTCGGGCGGCATGAGCCCCATCACCTTGTCGTAGACCTCGTGCAGCCACCGGCTGGCCGCCACCATCGTGGGCACCCGTTTTCCTTGCTTTTCCTCCAGGTGGCCCCGGTAGCCGGCGATGTCGTTCAGGATCCGGCGAGCCTGGTTCTCGTGGGCGTCGAGGCCGGTCAGCACCCGCAGATCGTGGCGGTGGTGGCCGGGTTCGGCGACCCGGGTGCGGATGCGCAGCCGGTAACCCTCCCCGGCGCTCACGAGGTCGACCTCGTCGGCGTCGAAGCCGAGGGCGTTCAGCCGGCGGAGCCGCTCGCTTATGCGGTAGCGCTGCTCTTCGGGGCGGACCACGACGTCCTCGCCCAAGGTGCCCCAGAGCTGGTGGTAGCGCCTGGGGATCTCGTCGGCCAGCTCCACCGGGGCGACGCCAGGCGCCAGGAGCCCGGCAGCGGCCAGGTCCATCAGTTCGCCCCCGACGCGCTCGTAGGCGAGCTCGACGTCGTAGGCGCGCTGGCCCTCGCTCAGCGAGGAGTGGAGCTCGCTCGTCTCGGCGTCCACGAAGATGGCCTGGAAAGCCCCGGCGTCGAGGCGGAACAGGGTGTTGGAAAGCGAGCAGTCCCCCCAAAAGAACCCGGCCAAGTGGAGGCGCACCAGCAGCTCTACGAGCGCGTCCAGGAGCCGGTCGGTGGGCCGGGGGCGGTGGGGGTCGGAGTAGAGCGCCCGGTAAGTAGTGGAGTACTCGAGGAAGCAGGTGCAAAGCACCGCGTCCAGCCCGACGTCTTGGTAACCGCCGCGGTCGACGACGATCCCGAGAGGTTTGACCGCGGGGATGCCGAGCTCGTCCAGGCGGCGCAGGAGCCGGTACTCCCGGCGGGCCAGCACCTCGTGCATTTCCTTCAGGGCGTAGAGGTTGCCGCTTTCGGCGACGAAGCGCACTACGTGGCGGGACGTGCCCCGGTGGCGGATCTCGACCAACCGCTCGTCCTGCCACTGCTCCAAGGGCAGCTGCCAGGGCAGCGTCAACAGCCCCGAGGCCACGTCGGCCGGCGGCCGGAAGACATAGCGCACAGGTACGGTCTACTACGGCACTGGGGCGCCGAGCTTACCCGGGGGGCCGCCTGGCCACCAGGGTGAGGACGTCGTAGGTGGCGACGGGCTTGCCCTCCTGGTTCTCGACCAGGGCGTCCCAGCGGACCTCGCCGTAATCGGCCCCGTCCCTGGGCACGATCTCCTTCACCGTCAACGTGACGGTTATGTCGTCGCCCGGGAACGTAGGGGTGGTGAACCGGAGCGACTCCAGGCCGTAGTTGGCCAGCACCGGCCCGGGGGCGGGGTCGACGAACAGCCCGGCGGCGTAGGAAAGCACGAGGTAGCCGTGGGCGACGATGCCGCCGAAGAACGGGTTCTGCCTGGCTGCTTCCTCGTCGGTGTGGGCATAGAAAGTGTCGCCGGTCAGCTCGGCGAAGCGGTCGATGTCGGCACGGGTGACCTCCCTCGGCCCCGCCCTGACGGTGTCGCCGATGCGCAGGTCCTCCAGGTACTTGCGGAACGGGTGGACGTCGCTGGAAACCCGGGGAGCACCGGCCACGTACCGCCCGGTGATGGCCGAGACGACCCTCGGCGTGCCCTGGACCGCCACCCGCTGCATGTGGTGCTCGATGCCCCGCAAGCCGCCCATCTCCTCACCGCCGCCGGCCCGTCCCGGCCCCCCGTGCACCATGGTGGGCAGCGGGGACCCATGGCCGGTCGACTCGGGAGCGTCCTCCCGGTCGAGCACCAGGAGCCGGCCGTGCCAGGGGGCGAGGCCGGTCACCACCCGGCGGGCGAAGTCCAGGTCGTGGGTCACGACCGAACCGACCAGGCTGCCACGGCCCAAAGCGGCGAGGGAGACGACCTCGTCGAGCGAGCCGTAAGTCATGATCGTCGCCACCGGGCCGAAGGCTTCCACCTCGTGGGGCTCGTCCCGCCGGGCGTCCCGGCACAGGAGCAACATCGGGGGCACGAAAGCCCCGGTGTCGCGGTCGGCACCCGCCACCTCGAACCGACTGGTATCGCCGAAGACGACCTCCGCCGCCCCCCGGAGCGCCTTCACCTGCCTCAGGACCTCGTCGCGCTGGGACAAACTGGCCAGCGGGCCCATGGTCACATCAGGGTCGGCGGCGTGGCCCACCCGCACGGTGGCGAGTTGGCCCCGCACCCGCTCCACCACCGGCCCCAGCACCTCCTGAGGGACGAACGCGCGGCGGATGGCCGTGCATTTCTGCCCTGTTTTCACGGTCATCTCCGTGACGAGCTGGTCCACGAACAGGTCCAGCTCGGGCGACGACCCTCCGGCGTCCGGCCCCAGGATGGAGCAGTTGAGCGAGTCCGCCTCGGCGTTGAAGGCGACGGAACGCTCGACGATCACCGGGTGGGTGCGCAAGCGGTGCGCCGTCGTCGCCGACCCGGTGAACGCCACCACGTCCTGCTCAGCCAGCGAGCCCAGCAGGGCCGAAGGGTCGCCGCAGAGCAACTGCAAGCTCCCCTCGGGCAGCGCCCCGGAGGCGACGATGTCGCGCACGACGGCCTCGGTCACGTAAGCCGTCTGAGTGGCAGGCTTCACGATCGAAGGCATCCCGGCCAGGAACGCCGGCGCCAGCTTCTCCAACATCCCCCACACCGGGAAATTGAACGCGTTTATCTGGACCGCAACGCCGGGGCGGGTCACCCAGACGTGCTGGCCCACGAACTGGCCGCCCTTGCCCAACGCTTCGGCGGTGCCGTCGGCCAGGATGCGGTCGTCAGGCAACTGCCGGCGGGCCCGGCTCGAGTACGAGAACAGCACCCCGATGCCCCCGTCGACATCGAACTTGCAGTCGCGCCGGGTGGCGCCCGTGCGGTGCGAAAGGGCGTAATAGCCGTCCCGGCGCTCGTTCAGGTACTGGGCGAGGGCCTTCAGCGCCCGGGCCCGGCCGTGGAAGGTCATCGCGGCGAGCGCCGGCAGCCCGGTGCGCCGGCCGTACCCGGCCATCTCGCCCACCGTCACCCCGCCCGACGAGACCCGGGCCACGGGCTCGCCGGTGTTGGCGTCGGCCACCACCACGCCCTCCCCCTCGGGCGCCTGCCACCGCCCCGCCGCGAAGCTCTCCAATGCTCTCACCATGACCGTGCCATCCCTTCTTCCTCGGGCGCTCTCCGCGGCGCAGCTTAGCGACGCCCGCCCCGGAGCCGACCGGCCGTTCGGTCTGCCAGGCACTTGGCGCGCCGGATCTGCAAGACTCCGGGCATGCCCGCGGAGGAGCCCGGCACGGTAGCAGTGGAAAGGGATGGCGCGGTCGTCACGGTCCGCCTGTCCCGCCCCACCCACGCCAACTCGCTCACCACGGCGGCAAAGCAGAGCCTGCTCGAGGCGCTCGGGGCGGCGGCCGGCGACCAGGCCACCCGCGCCGTTGTGCTCACCGGGTCGGGGAAGTCCTTTTGCGTGGGCCAGGATCTGGTGGAGCACGCCGAGGCCATGGAGGCGGCGCCGGGCCACGCCTTCGACACCGTCGGCCGGCACTACTCCCCCATCGTCCGCCTCCTCGCCACCATGCCCAAGCCCACCATTGCCGCGGTGAACGGGACGTGCGCGGGCGCCGGGCTCGGGTTCGCCCTCGCCTGCGACATCCGGGTGGCAGCAAGAGGCGCCCGCTTCGTGCCCGCTTTCGCCGCCGTCGGACTCACCGCCGACTCGGGCCTGTCCGCCACGCTGGCACGGGCCATCGGGTGGTCGCGGGCCATGGGCCTCCTCATGCTCGGCCGCTCGCTCACCGCCGATGAAGCGTTCCAGGTGGGACTGGTGCACCAGGTGGTTGCCGAGGAGGAAATGGAGGCCGAAGTCCGGGACCTGGTGAGCCGGCTCGCCTCAGGCCCGACCAAGGCCTACGCGGCCATCAAGGAGGCCCTCTGGGCGGCCGCTTCCACCGACCTCGAGGGAGCCCTGAGGCGCGAAGGCGAGCTCCAGCACCGCTTGGCTTCCACCGCCGACCACCGCGAGGCGGTGCGCGCCTTCCTCGACAAGCGCGAGCCGACTTTCCGGGGGGAGTGAGTGGTCGCCGCGGGCCGGCGGCGGCCAGCCACGGGAGGCCACCCGCCGGGCGCCCGTACCGCCGCTCCCAACCGGTCCCAGTACGACCTCGAGCGCCTCCTCGCCGTGGCCGTGGAGGTCTTCATCCAGCGCGGCTACGACGGCACCAGCATGGAGCAGCTGGCCAAGGCGGCGGGCATAACCAAGTCCTCGATCTACCACCACGTCGAGAGCAAAGAACGGCTCCTGCGCCTCGCGGTCGAGCGTGCCCTCGGGGCACTTTTCGCCCTCGTCGACGAAGATGCCGCCGCCCCCGCCGGCACCAGCGCGGCGGAGCGGCTCGAAGCCGTCCTCGGCCGTATGGTCGAGGTGCTGGTCGCCGAGCTGCCCTACGTGACGCTGCTGCTCAGGGTGCGGGGCAACACCGAGACCGAAAGGTGGGCCCTGGCCCGCCGGCGCCGGTTCGACCAGTGGATGCGGGGCCTTTTCGCCGAGGCGTCGGCGGCGGGCAACATTCGCGCCGACCTCGACCTCGCCGTCGTCGAGCGGCTCTCCACCGGGATGGTCAACTCGCTCACCGAGTGGTACCGCCCCGGCCGGGTGCCCATCGCCGAGCTGAAAAAGACGGTGGTGGCACTGGCCATGTCCGGTCTGGCCGGCGGCCGGTGCAGGCAGCCGGTGAAGGCGAGAAAGTGAGCACTGCCGGCGGGGGCGCCCGTTCGAGTGCCCGGGGCGAGCTTCGAGCCCCCGCCCTCGTGGGCGTGCTCGGGGGCGGGCGCATGGGCTCGGGGATCGCCCACGCCTTCATCTGCGCCGGCGCCCGCGTCCGCCTGGCCGAGGCCAACGAAGCCGCCGCTCGGGCCGCCCTCGGACGGGTGGAGGAGGCGCTCCGGCGCAGCGACGAGAAGGGCACCTTGGGCGAGCCCCTGGAGGCGGCGCGCTCCCGCCTGGAGGTGGGCTCAGGCCCGGGCTACCTGGCCGGGAGCGAGCTCGTCGTCGAGGCTGTCCCCGAGGACCCCGCCCTCAAGGCGGCGCTGCTGGGGGCCCTGGAACGGGTGGTCGGCCCAGGTGCTGCTATCGCCACCAACACGAGCTCGCTGTCCATCGATGAACTGGGGGCTTGCCTGGAGCGGCCCGAGCGTTTCTGCGGCCTTCATTTTTTCAACCCCGTCCCGGCCAGCCAGCTCATCGAGGTCGTCGTCGGGCGCGCCACGAGCCCCGAGCTGGTCGACCGGGCCCGCCGCTGGGTGGCGGCGCTCGCCAAGACGGCGGTCGTCATCCGCGATTCGCCGGGTTTCGCCAGCAGCCGCCTTGGCATCGCCCTCGGCATGGAAGCGGTCCGGATGCTGGAAGAAGGGGTAGCCGCTGCCGAGGACATAGACGCCGCCATGGTCCTCGGCTACAAGCACCCGGTGGGCCCGTTACGCCTGAGCGATCTCGTCGGCCTGGACGTGCGCTTGGCGATCGCCGACTACCTGGCCTCGCGCCTCGGAGAGCGCTTCCGCCCACCTGAGCTGCTGCGCCAGAAGGTGGCCCGGGGCGAGCTCGGCAAGAAGACCGGGCAGGGCTTCTACTCCTGGTGACCTGCCGGCGTGCGGACGGGCGGGTAAGTACGCTAGGCTACCTACCGAACGGTCGGTCGGGATGAGCAGGTGAGGAGGCGAGAGCGGTGACCAAATTGGAGCCGGCGGGGGCCGCCACGGCCGTGACCGGGGCGGGCGGCGAGGAAGGCTTCGACGCTCTGATCAGGGACGACCAGCGTATAGAACCCCGGGACAACATGGCCGAAGCGTACCGCGCCACCCTAGTGCGCCAGATCGCCCAGCACGCCCACTCCGAGATCATCGGGATGCAGCCCGAGGGCAACTGGCTCACCCGGGCGCCCTCGCTCCAGCGCAAGGCGATCCTCATTGCCAAGGTCCAGGACGAGGCGGGGCACGGCCTCTACCTCTATGGCGCGGCGGAGACCCTCGGCGTCTCCCGGGAGCAACTTCTCGACCTGTTGCACACGGGGCGGCAACGCTATTCCTCCATCTTCAATTACCCCACCCTCACCTGGGCAGACGTCGGGGCCATCGGCTGGCTCGTCGACGGGGCAGCGATCATGAACCAGGTCCCGCTCACCCGCTGCTCCTACGGCCCCTACGCCCGGGCGATGGTGCGCATCTGCAAGGAGGAGAGCTTCCACCAGCGGCAGGGTTTCGACCTGTTGCTCAGCCTGGCCAAGGGGACCGAAGAGCAGAGGGCCATGGCCCAGGACGCGGTGGACCGCTGGTGGTGGCCGTCGCTCATGATGTTCGGCCCGCCCGACGCCGACTCGCCTCATTCCGCCCAGTCGATGGCATGGGGCATAAAGCGCTTCGGCAACGACGAGCTCCGCCAGCGGTTCGTCGACATATGCGTACCCCAGGCACGAGCGCTCGGGGTAACCCTGCCCGACCCCGACCTGCGCTGGAACGCCGAGCGTGGCCACTACGACTTCGGCAAGGTGGACTGGGCCGAGTTCAAGCGGGTGCTCAAGGGCGACGGGCCCTGCAACCGCCAGCGCCTGGCTCGCCGGGTAGACGCCCACGACCGCGGCCGATGGGTGCGTGAGGCGGCCATGGCTCACGCCGCCAAGCGGGCGGGCGCCGGGACGAGGTCGGAGACAGCGGCCAGGGCCGAGGTGGGAGGTGGCTGACGCTCAGGTGGCCGCGGGCGACGGGAAAGGGCCGGGCCCGGCCAGCGGGTCGCCGGGCCCGGCCGAGTGGCCCCTTTGGGAAGTCTTCGTCCGTCCCAAGCGGGGCCTCTCCCACGCCCACGCCGGCAGCCTGCACGCCCCCGACGCCGAGATGGCGCTGCGCAACGCTCGCGACCTCTACACCCGTCGCCAGGAAGGTGTCAGCATCTGGGTGGTCAGGTCGACCGACATCGCGGCCACTTCGCCAGACGAAAAAGACCCCTTCTTCGCTCCCGCCGCCGACAAGGTGTACCGCCACCCGACCTTTTACCAGATCCCTGAGGGGGTTGAGCACCTGTGAACGTCGCCGCCCGCTACGCTCTCGGCCTGGGCGACGACGCCCTCGTCCTGTCCCAGCGCCTGTGCGAGTGGGCCACCCGGGCGCCGGCGATCGAGGAGGACATCGCCCTCATGAACATCGCCCTCGACCTGCTCGGGCAGGCCCGTTCCCTGCTGTCGCTCGGCGGCTCGCTCGAAGGGCGGGGGCGCACCGAGGACGACCTCGCCTACCTGCGCCAGGAGCGGGACTTTTACAACTTCCAGCTCGTCGAGCTGGAGAACGGTGACTTCGCCACGACCGTGGCCCGCCAGCTGCTTTTCTCGGCCTACCAGTACGAGCTCTACCAGGTCCTGTCCGCCTCCTCCGACGCTAAGTTCGCCGCCATCGCGACGAAAGCGGCCAAGGAGGTGGCCTACCACCGCGACCACGCCGCCGGCTGGGTGGCGCGCCTCGGCGACGGGACCGACGAGAGCCATGCCCGCATGGAGGCCGGGGTCAGAGAAGTGTGGCCCTACGCCGACGAAGTTTTCCGGCCCGACCCGGCGCTCACCGACCTGATTGCCGCCGGCACGGCACCCGAGCCGGGGGCGCTGCGAGCGCCATGGCTCGACTTCGTAGGAGAGGTCCTGGTCGACGCTACGCTCGCGGTGCCCTCGCCGGCGCCGGCGGCCGCGCCGGGCGGCGGGCGCCAGGGCATCCATACCGAGCCGTTCGGGTACCTCTTGGCCGAGATGCAGTACCTCCACCGGTCTTACCCGGGAGCGACCTGGTGACCCAGCCGAGCACGGGCGGCGGCGGCGGCGATGCCACCACGGACGCCGAGGCGGCGGAGCGCACCGCCGGCCAGGTGCCCGACCCCGAGCTTCCCTGGCTCACCATCGCCGATCTCGGCATCCTCCGCCGGGTCGAAACCGCAGGCAGGGACGCAGCGGTCGTCTACCTCAGCCCCACCTACTCCGGTTGCCCGGCCATGGCGGCCATCGAAGCCGACGTCAGCGAGGCCCTCAGCCGTGCGGGCTGGAAGCAGGTGAGCGTGCGCCGGGAGCTGGCGCCGGCATGGACCACCGACTGGATCTCCGAGGAAGGACGCCAGAAGCTGGCCGCTGCCGGTATCGCCCCTCCCTCCGGCGCCGCCGCTACCGCCCCTCCCTCCGGCGCCGGCGGCTCGAGCCCGGTTTCGCTGGTGCGCTGCCCCCGCTGCGGCTCGGGCAGCACCCAACTGGTGAGCCGGTTCTCCTCGACGGCATGCAAGGCCCTCTACCACTGCCGGGCCTGCCTGGAGCCGTTCGAGCATATGAAGCCGCTATGACGGCGGCCCTGGGGGTAGGCGAGCCCACCGCCACTGATGGGCCCGGGGCCCCGGGCGGGACGAGCGGGCCCGGCGCCGGGACCTTCGTCCCCCTCACGGTTACCGGGGTGGAGAGGTTGACACCCGATTCCGTGGTGGTGGCCTTGGCCGGCGGCGGCCCGGAGATGCGTTTCGCTCCGGGGCAGCACCTGGTGGTGCGGAGATTTGTCGAGGGCGCCGAGCTGCGCCGGACCTACTCCCTGTGCGCCAGCGCGGCGAGCGGCGAGCTGCAGATAGCGGTTAAGCGGCTCCCGGGCGGGGCGTTCTCGGAGTGGGCCAACTCCGCTCTGGCGCCCGGCGACGTGCTGGAAGCGATGCCGCCGAAGGGCCGGTTCGGTCCCCGCCCCGACCCCGGTGCCAAGCGGCGGTACGTGGCGGTAGCCGCCGGCAGCGGCGTCACCCCGGTGCTTTCCATCGTGAGGACCCTGCTCGAGGTGGAGCCACGCAGCACGGTGGCCCTCTGGTACGGGAACCGCAGCACCGGGGAAGCCATGTTCGTCGAAGAGCTGTGCGACCTGAAGGACCGCTTCGTCGGCCGCTTCGAGGTGCTGTGGTTCATGTCCCGCGAGGAACAAGAGGTCGAGCTGTTCAACGGCCGGCTCGACGGTGCCCGCGTCGGCCGCCTCCTGCGAGAGCTGGAACCTCCCTCGGGAGTGGACGAGTGGTACTTGTGCGGGCCGTTCGAAATGGTGACCCAGGTCAAGGCCGTGCTCCTGGCGGCAGGTGCCGGCCCGGGCAGGGTGCACATGGAGCTGTTCCACGTCGAGGGTGAAGCGCCCGTGGCCTCGCGCGCCGCCAGGTCAGGGCGCCCCACCGGTCGGCACGAACGGACGAGCGAGGTGACGGTCGTGCTATCGGGGCGAGCGACGAAGTTGGCCATGCCCTTCAGCGGTGAAACGGTGCTGGACGCGTTGACCTCCGCCCGCAGCGACGCCCCCTACTCCTGCAAGAGCGGGGTGTGCGGCACCTGCCGGGCCAAGCTGCTCACCGGGTCGGTGGAAATGGACGCCTGTTACGCCCTCGAGCGCGACGAGACCGACGCCGGCTACGTGCTGATGTGCCAGTCCCATCCCTCGAGCGACCACGTCCGCCTCCAGGTCGATTAGACCCGCCGCCCGCACTGGGCGCCCCGGGCCCCGGGGGCTACTCAGCAGATCTATTGGACCTCGCGCCCCGAGCCCCGGAACAGCCCGGCTCCCTCCACCTCGTCGAGGATGAACGTCGTCCGGGTCGCGGTCACCCCTTCGATGGCATGGAGCCGCTCCAGCACCACGTCGCGCAGGTCGCTCGGGTCGTGCAGGCGGACGAGCACCACCAGGTCGAAATCGCCGCTCACGAGCGCCACGTGCTCCACGCCGGGGAGCGCGGCGACGAGCCCACGCAACACCTTCCAGGCGTGCTGGTCGATCTTGATGTGGACGAACGCGGCGAGGCCCGCCCCGACCCGGCGGGGGTCGACGACGACCGTGAAGCGCTTGATCACCCCTTGGTCCTGCAGCCGGCGCACGCGGCTGTGAGCCGTCGCCCGGCCGATGCAGACCTGCCCGGCGACGTCGCGGATCGAAGCCCGCCCATCCCTGCTCAGCACTTCGAGTATGCGGCGGTCGATCGCGTCGATCCCGGCGCCGGTCCGTGCACCGGTGGACGAGCTCTCAGCAATCGCACCTCTCGGCGCCACTTTGGAAGCTTACCGCACCCACGATCTGCCAAAGGTCTCGGAATTTCTCCATGAATTGACATATCGGCGGGCCGACTACATATTCGGGATATAGGGAGGCGCGAGCCAAACTCTAACGTTCAACGGCAGGTTCAGATTGGCTATGACAGTGAGCTCGGAACTGTCCCATCTCCCCGGTTACCTGGAGACCACGCCCTCCATCGCCCTTGCCCGCCTCGTCTCCCCCGAGGGTTCGGAGGTCCCGGCGCCGGGGCTCACCATGCCCGCAGATGCCGACATCCGTGACCTGTACCGCCGCCTGGTAGTCGCCCGGCGCTTCGACCGCCAGGCCACCCTGCTCGCCCGGCAGGGCCGGTTAGCTGTGTACCCATCGGCCTCGGGCCAAGAAGCCTGCCAGGTGGGCGCCGTAGCGGCGCTGGGCCCAGAGGACTGGATGTTCCCGACCTACCGGGAAACGGCGGCCCTGGTCACGAGGGGGATCCCGGCGGTCGAGGCGCTGTCGCTGCTGCGGGGCGAACGGCACTGCGGCTACGACCCCAGGCGCTGGCGCACAGCACCCCAGTGCACGCCGCTCGCTACCCAGGCGCTGCACGCCGTCGGCCTGGCGTTCGCCGCCAAGCTCGAGCACGACCCGGTCGCCGTCCTCACCTTCCTGGGTGACGGCGCCACCTCCGAGGGAGACACCGGCGAGGCGCTCAACTGTGCTGCCGTGTACGGGGCGCCCGTCGTGTTCTTCATCCAGAACAACCAGTACGCCATCAGCGTCCCCCTGGCCAAGCAGACGAGGTCACCCACCCTCGCCCACCGTGCCCTCGGCTACGCGGTGCCGGGTTACCGCGTCGACGGCAACGACGTAGTGGCGGTGAAGGTGCTGCTGGCGCAGCTGCTGGACATGGCCCGCGAAGGCGGTGGGCCGGCGCTGGTCGAGGCCGTGACCTACCGGATGGAGGCGCACACAAATTCGGACGACCCTTCCCGCTACCGCTCCCCCGACGAGATGGCACCCTGGGCCCACCTCGACCCCGTGGCCCGAGTGGAGGCTTACCTAATGAAGCAGGGTGCGCTCGACCGCCAGAGCGCCGACGATATCGCCGCCGGGGCGGAGAGCTTCGCCGCCGCCGTGCGGGAAGCGCTGAGCGGGGACATGGCCGTGGGCCCGCAGACGTTGTTCTCCGACGTCTACCGCCGCCCCACTCCTCTGCTGGAGGCGGAGGCGGCCATGGTGGCCGAGGAGCTCCGGCTGGCAGGCGGCGGTGGCGGCGGGAGCGGTGCCGGCGGGGCGGGTTCCCCGTGAGCGTCTCCATGGCGGAAGCGCTCAACCGGGCGCTGCACGACGCCATGGCCCAGGACCGCCACGTGGTCGTGTTCGGGGAGGACGTGGGCACCCTCGGGGGGGTGTTCAGGGTGACCGATGGCCTCGCGGCCAGCTTCGGTGAGGAACGCTGCTTCGACACCCCCCTGGCCGAGAGCGGCATCGTGGGCACCGCCCTCGGGATGGCGATGTACGGGTTCAGACCCGTCGTCGAGATGCAGTTCGACGCCTTCGCCTACTCGGCCTTCGAACAGGTGACGAGCCACGTCGCCAAGATGCGCAACCGCACCCGGGGCCAGGTGGGCCTCCCCCTGGTCATCCGGATCCCTTACGGAGGCGGGATCGGCGCCGTCGAGCACCACTCGGACTCCTCGGAGGCCTACTACGTCCACACGCCGGGCCTGACCGTATTCACGCCGAGCCGGGCGTCGGATGCCTACTCCATGCTGCGCGAGGCGATCGAGCTGGACGACCCCGTCGTCTTCCTGGAGCCCAAGCGGCGCTACTGGGCCAAGGAAGACGTCGAGCTGCCGGTGCGTACCGACCCCGCGGGGCGGGCAGTAATTCGCCGCGAAGGCAAAGATGTCACCCTCGTCAGCTACGGCGCGACGGTGGACCTCGCCCTCGAAGCGGCAGAGGCGGGTTCGGAGGCGGGCTATTCCATCGAAGTGGTCGAACTGCGCAGCCTCGCACCATTGGACGCCGAGGGCGTCGCCGCGTCCGTGCGGCGGACCGGGAGGGCGGTCGTGGTGCACGAGGCCAGCACGTTCGCCGGCTACGGGGCGGAGGTGGCCGCCCGCCTGAGCGAACTGTGCTTCCACCACCTGCTCGCCCCCATCCTGCGGGTGGGAGGACTGGACGTCCCCTACCCCCCGCCCTCGCTCGAGAAGTACTACCTCCCGAGCGTCGACCGGGTCCTCGACGCCGTGGACCGCCTCCAGTGGGCGGACGAACCGGCGTGACCGCCCGGGCTTTTTCCCTGCCCGACCTGGGCGAGGGATTGACCGACGCCGAGGTGGCCCGCTGGCTGGTGGCTGTCGGGGACCCCGTGGAAGTGGACCAGCCCCTCGTCGAAGTCGTGACCGCCAAAGCCACCGTCGAGCTGCCATCGCCCTACGCCGGCGTGGTGACCGAACTGCACTGCGTCGCCGGCGAGGTGGTCGAGGTGGGCCGAACGCTCGTGTCGATAACCGAGGCGGTGGGAGGTGAAGCCGGAGGCGAGACGCCGGGCGAGATGGGAGGCGAGACGCCGGGCGAGATGGGGCCGGCGGGTAGCAGCGAGGCGGGGCCGGCGGGTAGCAACGGGGCGGGGCAGGACGAGGGGCGGGCCGGCGTGCTCGTTGGGTACGGAAAAAGTCCGGCGCCGAGCCGCCGGCCCCGGCACGGCCCCGGGCGCCGGGGTGGAGGCGCCGGCGGTGCCCCGGTCGGCGCCCAAACAGGCCGGCACCAGGGCGAGGTACCTGCCGTCATCTCCCCGGTGGTGCGCCGGCTCGCCCGCCAAGAAGGCATCGACCTGAACACGCTCGCCGGCTCGGGCCCCCGCGGCCTCATACAGCGCTCGGATGTGGAGGCAGTCGCCCGGGAGCGGCGCATGCCGGCGACGCGAAGCAACGTGGCGGCGGGGACCGCAGCGGGCGAAAACGGGGCCGAGGCGGCCACCGCCGACGCGGGCATGGCTCTGGCCCCCGC
>JBOGGK010000187.1:0-1618 GCA_050744045.1 Acidimicrobiales bacterium
ACGCGGCCCTGGCCACCTTGCCTGCTCACCAGCTGCACTACGAGGCCGACGTGGCCGAAGCGGCCCGCGCCGCCCGGTCGGGGACGGCCGACGCGGCCGTCTTGTGCCGCCCACCCAGGGTGCAACAAGTGGCGGCAACGGCGCACGGGGGCAAGCGGATGCCGCCCAAGACGACCTTCTTCTGGCCCAAGCCGCGGACGGGGCTGGTGCTGCGAGACTGGTAGAAGCTCAGCAACCCCTCATCTTGCCTTCAGCTGGCGGCCCAATAATCATCAGTGCTTCCCCCCGCCAGGAGCATGGAGGTGCGCCGCGATGAGCTCTGATGACCGGGATGCCACCCTCTACCCCTTCACGCCGGCACCCCCACCGCCCGCGGACGGGCTGGGACCACCACCGGTCCGTGGGGGGCAGCAGGCAACACCTCCGAGACGCCGGCGGTCGCGCATAGGCAAGACAGCCGCCGGGCTCGCCCTGATCGTGGGGACGGGTGCCGGCGCGGCCACGGTGGCCCTGGCATCGGCCGGGGGTAGGTCGCCGGCGCTGGCATCGGCCGACTCGGGCACCACCCCGACCACTGCCTCTCCGAGCACGGGGACGACCACCCCCCGCCCCTCCCGGCGGGGCGGCTTCCCTGGCCGTTTGGGCCCCTCCTCCTGGGGCCTCTTCGGCGGCTTCATGGCTGGTCCCGGCGGGCCGGTGGGCGGGGAATCCGCACCCGGCGTCGTCCATGCCAGTTACACCGTGAAGGGCCCGGACGGTAAGTACGAGACGATAGACATGCAGTACGGCACGGTGGAAGCGGTCAGCTCGAGCTCGGTCACCGTGAAGAGCGCCGACGGGTTCAGCCAGACGTACCAAGTCGCCCCGACGAGCGTGGTCGACGCCGGGCCCACGGGCATAAGTTCGGTGAAGGTCGGGGACGAGGTAAACGTCCAGGGCGTCGCCGGCGCCAACACCGTCACCGCCGAACGCGTCGACGACCTGACCCGGGTCGCGGCCAACCGCAAGTCCTGGGCACCTTCACCGGCGGTGCCTCCCTGGGGGCCGGGTGGCGGCCCGACCACTACCCCCCCAGCGGCCTGAGATGGACCTCCCAACGCGAGCCGCCCGTGGTGCGGCTCGCCTATCGGCGGACCGGAGATCTCCGGGTAGCCTCATGGCGATGACCTACGACATGAAAGCGCAGACGACCACCATTGCCGGCCATGGCGGAGACGAGATCGAAGCCTACCTGGCCCAGCCTTCGGGAGAGGGCAGCTATGGCGGTGTGGTCGTCATCCACCACATGCCCGGTTACGACCGGAGCACCAAAGAGATCGCACGGCGGCTGGCGGCCGGAGGCTACATCGCGCTCATGCCCAACCTGTACCACCGCGAAGCCCCCGGGGCGTCGCCGGACGACGCGGCGGCGGCGGCCAGGGCGGGGGGTGGGGTCCCCGACGAGCGGCTCGTAGGCGACGTCGAAGGCGCCATGAGGCACATCAAATCTCTCCCAAACTCCAACGGTAAAGTAGGCTGCATCGGCTATTGCTCGGGCGGCCGCCAGAGTTTCCTCTCCGCGACGTCGTTGCCCCTCGACGCCGCCGTTGCCTGCTACCCCGGTGGCCTCGTCCATGGT
>JBOGGK010000188.1:0-2910 GCA_050744045.1 Acidimicrobiales bacterium
AGATCTACCAGCGAGGCGGCACGGCCGCGGGAGAGGACGTGCCTTGGCACTTCGCGGGGGTGGCGGCGCGGCGGCCGTGGCGAGCACAGCGGACGTGCCGGGCGACCGGTACAAGTGGGTCGCGCTCACCAACACGACGGCCGGCGTCCTCCTGGCCACCATCGACTCGTCCATCGTGATCATCGCGATGCCGGACATCTTCCGCGGCATCAAGCTGGACCCGCTGGTCGCGGGCAACAGCGTGTACCTGCTCTGGATGATCCTGGGCTACCTGGTCACCAGCAGCGTGCTGGTCGTCAGCGTGGGCCGGCTGGGCGACATGTTCGGCCGGGTCAAGATGTACAACCTCGGTTTCGTCATCTACACGGTCGCCTCGCTGTTCCTGACCATCGACTGGCTGACCGGCCGGTCCGGCGCGCTGTTCCTGGTCGTCTGGCGGATCGTGCAGGGCGTGGGCGGCGCGTTCCTGATCGGGAACTCGGGCGCCATCCTGACCGACGCGTTCCCGGCCCGCCAGCGTGGCCTCGCCCTCGGCATCAACAACGTGGCCGGCATCAGCGGGTCGTTCATCGGTCTGGTCCTCGGCGGCGTCCTGGGGCCAATCGACTGGCGGCTCGTTTTCTTGGTGTCGGTGCCCTTCGGGCTCGCCGGCACCCTGTGGGCCTATTTCAAGTTGCGCGAGGTCTCCACTTGGAGGCCGGCCCCTATCGACTGGGCGGGCAACGTGACCTTCGCCGTCGGCCTAATCGCGATCATGATCGGCATCACCTATGGCATCCAGCCCTACGGCGGCCACAACATGGGCTGGACCAACCCGAGCGTCATCACCGAGCTCGCCGTCGGGGCCACCCTGCTGGCCGCCTTCGCCGTCGTAGAGCGGCGCAGCCGGGACCCGATGTTCCGCCTCCGCCTGTTCCGCATCCGGGCGTTCACCTTCGGTGTGTCCTCCAGCTTCCTCGCCGCGGTGGCCCGGGGGGGCCTCATGTTCATGATGATCATCTGGCTGCAAGGCATATGGCTGCCCGAGCACGGCTACAGCTTCGCCAGCACGCCGCTGTGGGCGGGCATCTACATGCTGCCCCTCACCGCCGGCTTCCTCATCGCCGGGCCGCTGTCGGGCATCCTTTCCGACCGGTACGGCTCCCGCCCGTTCGCCTCCGGCGGCATGGTTCTCGCCACGGCCAGCTTCGTCCTGCTCGAGCTGCTGCCCATCAACTTCTCCTACTGGACCTTTGCCCTGCTGCTGCTGACGAACGGCGTAGCCATGGGCGCTTTCGCCAGCCCCAACCGGGCCGGCGTCATGAACAGCCTCCCGCCCCAGCACCGGGGCGCCGGCTCGGGCATGAACGCCACCTTCCAGAACTCGGCCCAGGTGCTGTCCATCGGCATCTTCTTCACCCTGGTCATCATCGGCTTGTCGGCCACCCTGCCCGCGGCCCTGGACCACGGCCTGCTCTCCGAAGGCATCTCCAAGGCCGAGGCGGCCAAGGTGGCGCACCTTCCGCCGGTGTCTACCCTTTTTGCCGCCTTCCTCGGCTACAGCCCGATGAAGCACCTGTTGCCGGTGGCCGCCCTGCACGGGCTCAGCAGGGCGCAGGCGTCGACGGTGCTCGGCCGGTCGTTCTTCCCCCGCCTCATCTCTGGGGCATTCGGCGCGGGGCTCCATTGGGCATTCGACTTCGCCGCCGGTGGTTGCCTGGTTGCCGCCGCCGCCTCCTGGGCGCGGGGCAAGCGCTTTGTCTACCGGCCGAAGGCCCCGGCCACCCAAGCGGCTGGGGAGGAGGCGGGCAACGGTTCGGTACCGCCGGAGACGCCGGAGTCGGCCGAGGAGCTCGGAGTGGGCGACGAGGCGAGCCGCTAGCAGCCGACCGGTCGGAGTTACGTTTGTAGCAGGCGACCACCCTGAGGCCGGGGTCGAGCCGCTTCATGGCCCCGGGAGCGCTTGAGACAACGACGCCATCGGCGCTGCGTGCCACCGGAGCGACCGAAGCGTCTACGACGTCAGCAGTGCTGGTAGCGCCACAGAGATGGCCGGCCGCACAAGCCGCTCGCTCGTCGAGGGGGTGGACTTCGACTTCCTCGGCTCAATCGATGCGCACGGGCCGCGCTGGCGGGCCGATCGAGAGCCAACTGGTGACCAGGGCGCCGAGCTGGCGGGGGTGGACGACTTCGCCGGTCGCGACCAGTTCGGCCAAGGGCCACCAGCGGGCGCCCGTGGTCATCTGGACCTCGAGCTCTGTGAGGGCCGTGGGGTGGGGGACGAAGCTCGGGGCCCGCACGACGTAGAAGCTTTCCTCTTGGTCGTACCACAGGCCGGCGAACGCGAAGCTGGTCCTGCGCCACCAGGCCACCGGGCCGAGCTCCCCGAGCTCGGCGCCAACTTCTTCGGCCACCTCCCGGCGGGCCGCCTCGTCGGTCGTCTCGCCCTCGTGGGCGCCGCCTCCGGGTACTAACCAGAACGTCTCCGCTGCGGGCACGCTCGGGTCACGCCCGGAAATGAGGAGCACTGCTCCGGTCGGGTCGACCATCACCACCCGGCCCGCCCGCCTCCTCTCGGCCGCCTCCACCGTTACCTCCACGGGCGCACAGGCTAGGGCAAAGTCTCGGCACAAGCGACAAAGAGGGCAACCTCGACCCGTCCCCCCGTCGCCAGCCGTGGCCCGGCCCCGCAGCTGTTCATAAGTGCGCGAAAACCCCCCATCTTTGCGGGGAGCTTTTGTACACTTAGCCACGTTTCGACTCCCGCCGACGGGAGTAAACGCGCAGCTGCGCGCGCATAGCGTAGCTAATAGCAGAAATCGCCACTGCGGGCGCGCGAAGATGCGCGAAAACCCCCCCTTCCGATGGCGAGTACCTGACCACTTTGTTACGTCGGGCGGCGCTTGGCCGTCCGCCGGCGTCGCCTTCCGC
>JBOGGK010000189.1:0-3502 GCA_050744045.1 Acidimicrobiales bacterium
CGACTACACCATGCTCCAGCTCGCCCAGGCGGGACCGGGCCGGCGCACTACCGGTGCCGAGATCGGGTTCACGGTCGACGACGTGGACGCGCTGCACCAGCGCGCCGGCGAGCTCGGGGTAAGCGTCGTGGAGGCGCCCCACGACGAACAATGGGGACGCAGCGCAACTTACGAGGACCCCGACGGGAACACCGTCTACCTCACCGCCGGCTGACCGGGCCGTGCTCGCGCCCGACCGCGCCCAGGAGGACAGGTGCCGACGGGAATAGTCAGGCCAAGGTCAGTGCTGTGGCCACCAGATTCGCTCATGACGTGACCTCGTTGAGCCGACCAGCCTTCTCGTCGTACGCGAAGCCTCGCACCGCGTCCCTGTGAGCGAGGAGGGGGCTGGCCTTGATCCGGGCCACAGGTTGGCCGACGTCCTCAGCCGACCCGTAAGGCCTCGGGGGCCACCCCGGCGGCCGCCTGTCCTACCAGCCCCGATCGGCGGTAAGCCGCCGGCCGAGTTTGCCCCCGACAAGCCCGCGCTGGTCGAGAACATGCGCGCCATCCTGTCTGAAGTGAGTGTCGAGCCGGCGAGCGCCTCGCGACCGGGCTTCGAGAAGCACCGGCGGGTCGCCGACGCCTACGCCGGCGTCGGGCACGCCGGCTCGTGGTCGCCAACTCCGCCGCGGTGGCAATCGCCGAGCCGCCGAAGCTCTTCTCGCCAACGTGGTCCGGTTGCGCTAGGACAAAGAGCTCGCCGCCGAGATCCTGGGCACCAGAGGCACCCGGATACCTGTGACGGCGGTGGTCGCGGCCCGGGCCGATCCGAACGACCCAAGTGCGAGTCTCGACTGGCGGTACCGGTGCGTACATCTGTTCTCGTTCAGCCAGGCACTCTGGGGGCACCGACATCGAGCCGACCTGGGCCAACGAAGCCTTTGCAGATGCCGATGGCCTTGTCGAGGCTCATCGAGGAGGAGACCGCCGCCTCGGATGCAAGTCGGGACGCCCCCCCTCGGACCGCGCCGTTCGGAAGGGGCAAACCCGGTCGGTCGTCTACTCGGTTCACCTGACGCCGGAGCAGACCGAGGAGATCTTGGTCGACTCCCACGGAGATCCCTGCCTGGTCCAGACGGTGGAGGACGGACCGCACGAAGGGCAGGCCGCTCGCCATCCCGACATCATCGTCGGTGCCTCGGAGGACTCGAGGGAGCGGCAGTAGCGTGCCTGCCATGGCGACCGCGGTCCCATCGGCGTTCGATGCTGTCCTCGAGCGGATGTACCAGCGCACGGGAGTGCACACCTTGCCTGCCCATCTGGAGGAGACCTACGGGATAACGGTAACGAAGATGTCCCAGCTCGACGTAGGGGTGTTCCGGGTCGATCAAGCTGACAAGGCTGCGCCGCTGGTGGCGCGGCTGTTTTCGACGGCTCGGTCGTATGCGGCCGCCGAGGCCGATCTGGTGGTGCTGTGCTACCTGGCAGACGTCGGCTTCCCCGCCGAGCGGCCTTTTGGGGCGGGTTCGCTGAGCAGCCACGAGGGCCAGGCCGTGCTGGTCACCGAGTTCGTCAAGGAGGTCCCAAAGCCCACGCGTCCCCCACACCCCATCGTCCGTCTCGGTGCGATGGTCGCCCGCTTGCACGGTTTGGCCGTCCCTGCTGGCGCGGACCGACCGTCGGGAGCGCTGCACCACTTCGCGGAAGGAACTATGGCCGACGAGCTTCGAACGGTCGCGGGCTGGCTCGATTCCATCGAAGCGGGTGTGCCGAGCGGGGGCGGCGGTGCGCTCGATGCCCTGCGGACGGCCGTGGACAGCGCGGACGGCGGCGGCGGTCTGCCCGAAGGTTTCGTGCATCCCGATCCGGCCCCCAAGAACGTGATCTTCACTGCCGAGGGGCCGGTGCTCGTCGACTGGACCTCGGCGGGGCGCGGCCCGCGGCTGGCGTCGATGACGCTCGTGCTGCGGTCGGGGTGGGCGGCGGTGCCGTTCATGAAGGGCTATTCCAGAGTGGTTTCGCTCACCGACGACGAGCGCGGCCGGCTTGCCGGGCTGCTCTTCAGCCGAGCGCTCATCGACGTCGTGTTCCGAGCCTGTCGCGACCCGAAGGCCATTCCGGCGGCGGCCAAGAGGCTCGGCCCCCTCCGCCGCGACAGCGAGCAAAAGGCCGAGGAGATCCTCGCCGTCTGACGAAGACCCACTACTCGTCGGCGCGCTTCAGCGCGAAGATCGTGACCGGAGAGGACCTTCTGGGCTCGCCACCACCACCGTCGACGCCACCAGCTCGAGCACCAACAACGCCGAGCGCCACGGCCACATCCACTCTCATGTCCGCTTCCCAAAACTTCTTGGAAGTCGAGAAGCACCCGACCCTCGAGCTCCGCTCCACCGGCCTGCGGGCTGAAGGCCTCGGCCGCTACGCCTTCGACCCCTTGGCGTCTTCGCCGTAGAGTAGTGGGCTTGGCAACCCCGAGCCTTGTGCGACTCGAAACTCCACGGCGAGGGGAGACCTTGTCGGGTTCCTGCGGCCGACGCGCCATCGTGTTGCTCCTTGGTCCGACGCCGACCCGGTTCCGAGCGCCGACGTCCGTCATGCGGGAGCGATCAGGCGCTCCTTCGTCGGTTGAGGGTGCAAGGAGGAGGTGATGGCCCGCTCGACGATCGCGATCGAGCCGATCCGCCCGCTGCTCGCCCCGACGGCCGTCGAAGAGCTCGCCTGGCGGCTCGAGCGCGTACGCCTGCAGGAGGCGACCGTCGGATGGGACCTGGGCGTCCCCGGCGAGTGGCTGGCGAACCTACTGAGTGACTGGCGCCACCACAACCTCGCGGACCTCCAGGAGCGCTTGGACCGCCTCGAGCATCGCTGCGCCGACGTCGACGGCCAGCGGGTCCATTTCGTCCACGTCCAAGGGGCCGGGCCCGACCCGGTGCCACTGGTGCTCACCCACGGATGGCCGAGCACCTTCTGCGAGCTCTCGTCGCTGGTCCCGCTGCTCACCGACCCTGGGCGCCACGGAGCAGACCTGCCGACGTGTTCAGCGTCGTCGTTCCGTCGATGCCGGGCTTCGGGTTCTCGGCACCGCCCCCGCGAGGTGGGTTGACCGCCGCCGAGGTCGCCGACCTCTGGCATCACCTGATGGTGGACGGGCTCGGCTACAACCGCTACTTCGCCCACGGTGGTGACCTGGGTGCCGGGGTTACTGCCTGGCTCGCCCGACGCCACCCCGGCTCGGTCGCAGCTGTCCATCTTGCGACCCCGGCTCTTCCGGCACCGCCGCGCCCGCGGTCGAAGGCCGAAGAAGCACACTTCGAACAGGTCAGCGCGTGGACCGCCGAGGAGGGAGGTTACGCCCACGAGCAGAAGACGAAGCCGGGCGCCCCGGCCGCCGGCCTGCTCGACTCGCCGGCCGGCCTGGCGGCGTGGTTGGGGGAGAAGGTGACCGCCTGGTCCAGCACCGACCGCGACGGTCGACCGGCGTTCCTCCGCCGGCTCCTGCTCGACACCCTTTCGATCTATT
>JBOGGK010000190.1:0-1672 GCA_050744045.1 Acidimicrobiales bacterium
CTGGTGGTGAACGAAGACGGTCACGCCGTCGCCTTCTGGTCGGCAGTCGGCTACGAGGTCGACGCCGGGACCACCCGCTACGTGAGGACGCTCGGCACGCGGCGGTGACGGTCAGGGTTGACGTGCCGGGGAAGCCGTGGAGCCCCGGCGCTGCGCCCGCGCCGACGCTCCAGGAGCTTTGGTCAGTACCTGGCGCGCCCGGCCATCGCTGTGGTCGATTCCTTGCAGAAATCGCAAGGAATTGACCAAAGCGCACCCTTGGGGGTCAGGAAGTGGCCGCCACCGCGGCACTGTCGTAAAAGGCGCCCCGGTGGCGGGCGAGCGCGTCCGCGTAGGGCACGCGCTGGATCGACAGGATCCTCCAGCGCCCCCGGGCGAACCCGATGAGGATCTCCTGGTAATAGGCGCCCGCCCGCCTGCGGCCCACCCATCCCGGGACGTAGGTCACTAGGCGGTCGGCTACGGGCACGATGGCGAACCCCCCACCGAGGAACCGGTAGACGGCTACCTCGCCCGTGCCCTCGACCAGGTCGAGCTCGCTGGCGAAGCCGGGGCGGCCAGCCGGCATGGCGAAGACGAGCTCGCGGTCCCCGTCCCGGCCGACGTCGTCGCTCCACACAGATGTGAGCCGCCCGGGGTTCTCGAACACGTGGACCTGCGCCAGAGCCCAGTGGCGCCCCTGGCGGTGCCATACGAGGTCGCGTTCCTGGGTGCCGAAGGCACCCCTTTCTTGCTCGACCACGCCGGCGACGGTCCCCGTGCGGCCGGAGGCGACCACGCATTTACCCCTGAAAGCAGGGTCGATCAAGTGATGGCAGTCCGGGGTGTAGGGCCGCAGGGTCGGGCCTCGCGGGGGGGCGAAGCTCGAGCCCAGGCCCGATAGCGCCCTGCCCACCAAACCGGCGCCCGCGGGAGGTGGGTGCGAGGCGGCGCCCAGCCCGAAGGCGACCACTGTCGCCACGGCCCCCAAGGCCGCGATGAGGCGGGGGCCGGTGGGCACCCTCGGGCACTGCACCTCCCCATCGTTACCGGTCGCCTGGCGCTCGGGCCACCGGAAGTAGAGTCCACTTGGGAGAGGTGGCCCAGGTGGCAGGTGGTGCGACGCAGGAACCGGCGTACACGGGGGAGGAGTGGTGCCTGCGCGCCTTGTCCCCGCTCGACGGCCGTTACGGCCAGCAGCTGGCACCTTATGCCCGCATTTTCAGCGAGGAGGCCCTCATCCGGGAGCGTTTCGCCGTGGAGGTGGCGTGGCTCGTCCACCTGGCCAAGCGGCCCGAGATCACCGAGCTCGGCCCCTTGAGCGGCGGGGAGCAACGGGCCCTGGAGCGTTGGGTGAGCGAGTTCGACCTGGCCCAGGCCATGGCGGTGAAGCAGATCGAGGCGACCACCAACCACGACGTGAAAGCCGTCGAGTACCGCCTGAAGCACCGCCTCGTCGGCGAGCTCGGTTGGCCCGAGCGGCGGGCGGAGTTCGCCCACTTTGCTGCGACCTCCGAGGACGTCAACAACCTCGCCTATGCGCGGATGGTTCGGGCCGGTTTGGCGCAGGCCTGGCTACCGCCGGCCGAGGCGCTGGTCGAAGACGTCCGCCGGTTCGCCATCGAGCAGGCTACCCAGCCGATGCTGGCTCGGACCCACGGCCAGCCCGCCACGCCGACCACGCTCGGCAAGG
>JBOGGK010000191.1:0-5960 GCA_050744045.1 Acidimicrobiales bacterium
TTACTACGCGTACCGAGCTGTCTACCTGGTCGACGGCGGCCCCGACCTCACCAGGCGCCAGATGCGGGCGGCAGTGATCACCGGCTTTGGGGGTTTCTTCGCCCGCGGCGGCGGGGCGCTCGACAAGTACGCGCTCGAGGCCGCGGGGGCGGACGAGCGCGATGCCAAGGTCCGCGTTTCGAGCCTGGCCGGCATGGAGCACGGGGTACTGGCACTGGTGGGCGAAGCAGCCGCCATCGCGGTGCTCATAGCAGGCTACAAAAGCCCACCCGCGGACTTCTCGGTACCTTGGGCGGTGATCCCTCTGCCCGGGTTCCTGGTCGCGTTCTGGGCAGCCAACCGCTACCGGGACCGGTTTCGGGGCCGTGGGGGGTGGGGGGCCAAGCTCGGCGTCTTCCTCGACTCCATCTACTTGATCCGCGACCTTTTCGTCCAGCCTCGCCGGTACTGGCGCCCGCTGTTGGGCATGGCGGGGTTCTGGCTATCGGAGATCTTCGCGGGTTGGGCGGGGCTGCACGCGTTCGGGTTCGGCATGAACGGCGCCACCTTCATAGTCGGCTTCGGCACCGGCATGGTCTTCACCCGCCGCACCGGGCCCCTCGCCGGCGCCGGGATCCTCGCCCTCGTCCTGGCGGTGACGGTCTGGTACAGCGGCGCCCCGTTCGGCGCAGCCGTCGCAGGTATCTTCGCCTACCGTTTCCTTTCCTTGTGGCTACCGATGCCCGTGGCCCTCGCTACCTTGCCTGTGCTGCGTGAGATGGGGCACGAGCGGGTGCCCGGCGCCGAGCAAAAAGGCGAGGGCCTAGGCGAGCCTGCGCTGGAAGAGCGCGCGAGCGCCTGAGCCGGGCCGACGGTGGGACTTGCCGTTTTGCCCGGCCGGGGTCGCTCGGGCCATGATGCCACACTGTGGTAAATGGGGGCCATGAGCCTCGTCCAGGACTGGCGGGCACTTTCGGCATGGTGGCGTCCACGCACTGGCTGGCGTCGAGCGCCGGCATGGCGGTCCTCGAGCGGGGGGGCAACGCCTTCGACGCCGCCGTGGCCGCAGGTTTCACCCTGCAGGTGGTCGAGCCCCACCTGAACGGGCCGGGGGGGGACCTGCCGGCGATCGTGTGGCCGGCGGGGCGGGGCGAGCCGCTGGTCCTGTGCGCCCAGGGCCCGGCGCCGCGGGCCGCCACCGTGGGCCGTTACCGCGACGACCTCGGGCTCGGCCTGGTACCGGGTACGGGCCCGCTGGCGGCCGTCGTGCCCGGGGCCTTCGGGGGCTGGATGGCCCTCCTCCGGGACTTCGGCACCATCAGCCTGAGCGATGCGCTCGGCTTCGCCATCGGCTACGCCCACGACGGTTACCCGATGCTGGCGGGGACGGCGTCGGCCATCGCCCGGGTGGAGGCCCTCTTCCGTGACGAGTGGACCACGAGCGCCCAGGTCTACCTGCCGGTGGTGGGCACCGGGGAACGTTGCCGCAACCGGGCTCTTGCCAGCACCTACCGCCGTGTTCTCGACGAGGCCGAGGCGGCCTCCGGGGACCGCGAAGGCCAGATCGAAGCGGCCACCGATGCCTGGTACCGGGGCTGGGTAGCCGAGGCGGTGGGCCGTTTCCAGGCACGGGAATGGCTGGACAGCTCAGGCGAGCGCCACTCGGGCCTCCTGAGCGGCGACGACCTCGCTTCCTGGCGCCCGACCTACGAGGCTCCGGTAAGCGCCGGTTACCGTGGGTTGACCGTGTTCAAGGCGGGCCCGTGGAGCCAGGGCCCGGTGTTCCTCCAGCAATTGCAGTTGCTCGAGGGCTTCGACCTGGCTGGCATCGGCCCGGGGAGCGCTCGCTACATCCACACGGTCACCGAATGCGCCAAGTTGGCGTTCGCCGACCGGGAAGCCTGGTACGGCGACCCGGCTCACGTCGAAGTGCCCCTGGGCACCCTGTTGTCCAGCGCCTATGCAGCCGAGCGGCGCCGGCTGGTGGGCGAAGAGGCCTCGGCCGGGCTGCGCCCCGGTTCGCCCGACGGCCGGGTGCCCCGCCTCCCCATAGCCGCCGGGGACGCAGGTCCCCGCCCGGCGCCGGGCGCCGGTGAGCCCGCCCGGGCCGAGCGCAGGGGTGACACCGTCCATCTCGACGTCGCCGACCGCTTCGGCAACCTGGTCAGCGCCACGCCCAGCGGGGGCTGGCTCACAGGGGCACCCGTCATACCTGAGCTGGGTTTCTGCCTCGGCACCCGGGCACAGATGTTCTGGCTGGAGGAGGGCCTCGCCAACTCTCTGGGACCAGGCAAGAGGCCCCGGACCACCTTGTCGCCCACCATGGTGGCGAGAGGGGGCGAGCCCTACCTCGCTATGGGCACCCCGGGGGGCGACCAGCAGGACCAGTGGGCCCTGCACGCGTTCTTGGCCCATGTCGACGCGGGTATGGGCCTGCAGGCCGCCATCGACGCGCCCAACCACCACACCGAGGCCTTCCCGAGCTCGTTCTGGCCCCGCGCCATGCGCCTACGGCACCTGGCGGTGGAGGAACGAGCGGGCGCAGCGACGGCGGAGGCGCTGCGTGGCTTCGGCCACGACGTCGAAACCGTGGGCCCGTGGTCGTTGGGCCGGGTGTGCGCGGTCTCCCGGGGCCGGGACGGTTTCGTGCGGGGGGCGGCGGACCCGAGGAGGTCCCAAGCCTACGTCTGCGGGCGCTGAACGGCGGGTGCAAGACAGCCATGGGGGCCGTGACGAGCGGTGACAGGCGCTAGCCTCAGCAGATGGCTACGCGTCTCATCAAGCTCGCCCTGGGTTTCGCCGTGCTCCTCGCCGTCCCCCTGGCGAGCGCCGCCAAGGCACCCCTGAGCGGCGCCAAGGGGACCGAAGGTACCAAAGGCGCGGCCCAGATCCTGGTGGACGCGAGGGGCGCCATGGACCACCTGAAGGACTTCCATGTCCTCGGCAAAGCCAACGAGGGGACCACCGCGGTCAAGCTCAACGTAACCATGTCGCCCCACGGCGGTGGGGGGACCATCGGCCTACCGGGTGTGACCATGCAGATCGTGGTGGCGAGCAAGTCGGTGTACATCAAAGCCGACCAAAAGAGCTGGCTGAAACTGACAGGTAGCAAGGCAACCGCCCAGCTCGTAGCCAACCGATGGATAAAGGCGGCCCGGTCCAACCCCGACTTCGCCGATTTCGCAAAGCTCGCGGTCTCTACTTCGTTCATCGCCCAGCTGACGACAGGGGGAGCGCTTTCGAAACTGCCGGGCACCTCGTCGTGGCAGGGCCGCAAGGCCGTGGTGCTGGCCGACGGCAAAGGGGGCAGGCTCTACGTGGCCGATACCGGGGCCCCCTACATGCTGCACCTGCAAGGTTCCCACGGGGAAACGTCCGGCTCGATGAGCTTCTCGGACTTCGGGGACGCACCGATGCCTTCGGTGCCCACCCACGTGATCACGCTCCCGAGCGCCTAGCCGGCCGCGGCCCCGGTCCGGGCCGGCCACGCCTTTACCGGGCCGGCCACGCGAAGCGACACCGCCGCCCCGATGGCCAACGGGGCCCGCCCGGCCAGGCGGGCTTGGACGGTCGAGCGCGTCCCGTCTTGTCCCACCTCTACCGTGACCAGCATGTCGTGGCCGTAGAAGTGGCACTGGGTGACCCGCCCGCCCAGGCCCTGGCCGGTGGCGCCGCTTTCCAGCTGCACCTGCTCGGGGCGGACCA
Organism: Acidimicrobiales bacterium; assembly: GCA_050744045.1. GTDB lineage: Bacteria > Actinomycetota > Acidimicrobiia > Acidimicrobiales > Palsa-688 > JBOGGK01. The sequence goes on from JBOGGK010000191.1 coordinate 3,685, forward strand.
GGACCAGGACGGCCTCGGCGTCGCCGACGTGGCGGGAGCCGTCTGCCAGGGCCAGCTCGCCGAGGGCGGTTCGCACCATCCCGCCGCGCACGCTCCCCTCGACGATGTTGGCCTCCCCTACGAAACGGGCCAGGTGAGGGTCGGCGGGCCGGGAGTAGAGCTCCTCGGGCCCGGCGCACTGGGCGACGACGCCGTCGCGCAAGACGGCGACCCGGTCGGCGAGGGAGAGAGCTTCATCCTGGTCGTGGGTCACCAGCACCGCGGTCGTGCCCGTCTCGGCCAAAGCGCGCGCCACGTCGGCCCTGACCTCAGCCCGCAAGGCGGCGTCGAGGGAGGAAAAGGGCTCGTCCAGCAGGACCAAGCTGGGCCGGACCGCCAGTGCCCGGGCGAGCGCCACCCGCTGCTGTTGCCCCCCCGAGAGCTGGTGCGGGTAGAGGTGCCCTTGCCCGCTCAGGCCGACCAGGGCGAGCAGTTCGCCCGCCCGTTGCTTGCGCTCTCGACGGCGCAGGCCGAACCCGACGTTGCCAGCGGCGTCCAGGTGAGGGAAAAGGGAACCCTCCTGGGGTACGTAGCCGATCCCGCGGGTTTCCGGGGCCAGGTGGGCACGGGGCCCTTCCACCACCACCCCGCCGATCCTCACCGAGCCGCCGTCGGCTTTTTCGAAGCCGGCCAGGATGCGTAGCAACGTGGTCTTGCCGCTGCCCGAAGCACCCAGGACGGCAGTGAGGGATCCTTCAGGCACGTCCAAGTCCACACCCGTGAGCACCCGGTGGCTGCCGAAAGACTTCTTCAGCCCGGCAACGACGACGCGTGTCATCCTCTCTCCCGCCGCCGCCTGCTAAGGGGCACCCAACATCGATTGCAGGTTACCGGGTGCCGGTACCCTCGCCGGCCCCGGGCCCGGGTGGGGCGAGCGGTCAGGCCAGGCGGCGGCGCAGGTCGCCCAGTTGCTCTCTCAGCGCCCCGGGCAGCCGGTCGCCGAAGACGGCGTAGTGCTCCTCGATGCTGTCGGCTTCGGCCCGCCACTCGGTGCGGTCCACTTCGAGCAGGGCATCCAGGTCGACGTCGAGCCCGGCGGTGTTGAGCGACCTCGGGACCAAGCCGATAGGGGTCTCGTCCGCCTCGGCGCCGCCGTCGCAGCGTTCGAAAATCCACTGCAGCACCCGGCTGTTCTCGCCATAGCCGGGCCAGAGCAGCTGGCCGTCGGCGCCCTTGCGGAACCAGTTCACGTAGTACAGCCGAGGTAGGTCGCCGGCTCGTGCCGCTGCCCCCATATCGAGCCAGTGCCCGAAGTAGTCGGCCATGTTGTAGCCGCAGAAGGGCAGCATGGCGAACGGGTCGCGCCGCAGCTTGCCGACCGCCCCGGCTTGGGCGGCAGTCGTCTCGGACGCCATCACCGACCCGAGGAAGACGCCGTGGGCCCAGTCGAACGACTCGGTCACCAAGGGGACCACGTCGCTACGCCGCCCGCCGAAAAGGATCGCCGAGATGGGGACCCCGGCGGGGTCCTCCCACTCCGGGGCCACGACCGGGCACTGGGCGACCGGTACGGTGAAGCGGGCGTTCGGGTGGGACGCCTTGCGCCCCGAGGCGGGTTCCCAGCGCTCGCCCCGCCAGTCGGTCAGCCCCTCGGGAGGTTGCTCGGTCATCCCCTCCCACCACACGTCGCCGTCGTCGCCGAGGGCCGTGTTGGTGAAGATCGTGCCCCGCGAGAGCATGGCCATGGCATTGGGGTTGGTGCGGACGTTGGTGCCCGGTGCCACGCCGAAGAAGCCCGCCTCAGGGTTGACCGCCCGCAGCTTCCCATCGGGGCCGGGCTTCAGCCAGGCGATGTCGTCGCCGATGGTCTCGACCTTCCAACCGGGGACGGTCGGCACCAGCATGGCAAGGTTGGTCTTGCCGCAGGCGGAGGGGAATGCGCCGCAAACGTAACGGGACCGCCCTTCGGGGTTGGTCAGCTTCACTATCAGCATGTGCTCGGCGAGCCAGCCCTCGTCGCGGCCCATGACCGAAGCGACGCGCAGGGCGAAGCACTTCTTGCCGAGAAGGGCGTTGCCGCCGTAGCCCGACCCGTAGGACCAGATCTCCCGGGTCTCGGGGAAGTGGGCTATGTACTTGTTGGCCGGGTTGCACGGCCACGCGCGGTCAGCTTCGCCTTCGGTGAGCGGCGCCCCCACCGAATGGAGGCAGCGGACGAACGAGCCGTGGTCCCCCAGCACGTCCAATGCTCCCTTGCCCATCCGGGTCATCACCGCCATGCTCGCGGCGACGTAGGG
>JBOGGK010000192.1:0-1610 GCA_050744045.1 Acidimicrobiales bacterium
GGCCCGGGCCAAACGGCCCGCTCCGGTCGCCCGCCCTCGCTACGGCTCCCGGCCGCCACGCCAGCGTGCCCTCGCCCTTACCGGCTGGGGCCGGGCGAGGCCGCTCGGGCGGGTCACCGAGGCGACCGGCATCCCCGGCTGGGCCTTGGTCGCCGGGGTCGCCGCCTGGGTGCTCATGCTCGCGCTCTGGGCCGGCGGTGCCACCAAGGGCAGCTTCGCCGTCTTCCTGGCGACGCTGCTGTGCGCCGCCCTGGCCACCGGGGCGCTCGCCGCGTCGGCAGCCAAGGGCAAAGAAGGCCTGAGAGGCGCCCGGGCCGGGGTGCTGGTCGTCCTGGCCGCCGCGGTACCGGTCATCTTCGACCCTCACACCGGCGACGTCTTCAACCTGCCGAAGTACACCATCGTCGTCATCGGGGCGCTGGTCCTGGCGGGCCTTTGGGCCATAGCCGCCGCCCACAACCGTGCGGTCCCCCACTGGCGCAACGGCCTCCAATGGGTCGTCGCCGCCATCATCATCTGGACGTTGGTGTCGGCGCTGGCCGCCATGGACGTCCACGTCGGCCTGCTCGGTAACTACGGCTCTTACGACGGCTTTTACTCGGCCGCTTCTTTCGCCATGGTGATGATGGCGGCCGCCGAAGCGTTCGACGTCGACGACGTCCGCCGGGCGCTGGCGGCACTGGCCTTCGCCGGAGGCACGGTCGTGGTCGTCTACGGGCTCATCCAGCTCCACGACTCCGAGGTAGGCGGGGCCAAGTGGGACTTCATCAAGTGGCACCTGGGCTCCTTCTCGCAGCAGGTCTTCTCCACCTTCGGCAACCCCAACCACCTGGCCGGTTACCTGGCCATGCTCCTGCCCGTGGTCCTGGTCGTGGGCCTGCGCTCGCGCCGTTGGTTCTTGCGAGGCGCAGCCGTCTTGCTGGCGCTCGCCCTGGCTACCGAGCTGCTCCGGAGCTCCGCCCGCGGGGCCTGGGTGGCCGCCATCGCCGCCCTGGTCGTCCTCGCCCTCATGCTGGCCCCCGAGCTCAGACGCCGGCCCTTCCTCAGCTCGGGGAGCGCCGTCGCCGTCGTCGCCGCGGCGGCGATAGGCATGGCGTTCGGGGGGAGCCGCTTCCTCTCCCACTCCCTCTCGACCCTGTTCCAGTCCGGCGGGCACACCTCGGTGGAACAGCGCTTCCAGATCTGGTCGGCCGCCGCCCACATGGCGGTGAACCATCCCATCGTGGGCATCGGCCCCGACAACTTCGCCCTGGTTTACCCTCACTACCAGAGCGCCTCGTGGGTGGCCGGCCTCGGGCCCAACTTCCTCGTCAACGGAGCCCACGACATCTTCATGAACGTGCTCGCCGACCAGGGCTTCGTCGGGCTGGTCCTCTTCTTGGCCCTCCTCGCTTACATCGGGGCCCGTTCGGTCGGGGCCTGGAGGCGGTTGCGCTCGCTCGAACTGACCGAAACTGGGGAAAGCGAGAGCGACGATATTACCCAGCGCGCTCAAGCGCACCGGGCCCTGGTAGCGGCGACGACCGCTTCCATAACCGCTTACGTCGTCAAGGCCGCCTTCAACGTCCAGCAGGTCGGGCTTTCTTTTACGTTCTGGCTGCTGGTGGGGC
>JBOGGK010000193.1:0-6262 GCA_050744045.1 Acidimicrobiales bacterium
CCTCAGAGCGCATGTCAAGGTACTTCTCGTGGCCATCGCTGAGCTGGCCTTTCCCCTATTGCGGCTTTTCCCGGCCGGGCCCTCAAAGCCGGGCCCGCCCCCTGCCGGGGTGGGCCGGGAGGCGGTGCATCTCGAGGTAGTTGGCAGGTGAGACTGGGTCCAGCCCGTCCACCCAGGCGTGGGCCGGCTGCTCGCTCATGCCCGTCGGGGGGACGCCGATGACGACGTCGCGCAAAGTGCCCTGAGAGGCAAGCCACGCCTGGAGGACGAGCGCTTTTTCTAAGCAGGTGGGCTCCAGCCGGCGCAGGGCTGCCTTCACGCCTCGGCTTGCGCGGGGGCCGAGCCATGCCGGAGGGGGCAGCACCCAGGCCCGGACGCCGGCGCGCTTCAACTCCCGGCGGACGAGGCGGGCGGCGAGGCCCGCCCACAGTGCGCCTGCCAGCACGGAGGGGTGGAAACGCGCACTGGCCCGCCCGACGCGCGCCGCCAGGGCATTCTGGGGCGCCACCTCAGGTGACCGCGTGCTCGGGCCGGCCGGCGGGGCCCAGGGCAGGGGCGCGGGCGAGGCCGGCGTCCCAGGCCCCGAGGGCGAGGCCGGCCACCATCCAAGGCAGGGTCGTGAGCGGTGAGACCCAGTAGACGTCGAAGATGGCCTCCACCACCCGGCCCGCCAGCAGGATGAGGGCGATCGTGCCCACCGCCCGCGGCAGGCGGAGGAAGACCCGGGCGGAACCGACCAGCAGGATGAGGATGGCTACCAGCCCGACCAGGCCGGTGTCGGTGAGGGTCTCGGCCAAGATGTTCGGCGGCTGGGCGTACCCGGCGAACTGGGGGAGGTAGAACCACCGCATGCCTTGGCCGAACACCGGGCTCAGGAACCAGACGTGGAAGTCGGCGCTGAGCGCCCCCGTCCTCTCGGTCACGGTGTTGAGCTTGCCCGGGCGGGACAGTTCGGCGACCAGCATGAAGTAGCCGGCGGTGAGGAGCGGCACTGCGGCGGCCAGCAGGATGCGGGAGCGCCGGCGCACCCGCGGGTCCAAGAAGGCCGCCAGCAGCACCACGACGACGAGCGCGATGATGTCCTGCTTGGCCTGGGCGGCGAGGATGCCGGCGGCGCACACGTACTTGGCCACCCGGGCGAACCGGGGTGGCAACCCCACCCAGGAGGGGTTCAGGTGGGCGGTCACCGCCGCCATCCACAGCACGGCGCCCAGGTAGTTCTTCTGGTACAGGCCCCACTGGGCGGGCTGGAAGCCCAAGGCGAAGGCGTGCTCGAACGTCAGCACCGACAGGACGATGCAGCCCAGTAGGAAAGCGGTGACCGCTTGCTTGGCCCGGCCCGATGCCCCTACGGCCCAGCCCAAGATGAGCGCACCGGCCACCATCTCCAAGCGGTGCAGCCATTCGAGGGAGTCGTGGACGTTGGGGTGGGCGAGGACGGTGGTCAAGATGATCGCCTCGTAGGCCAGCGCGGGTAGTAGCGCCCGGCGCAAGGCAGGGGCGCGTTCCCAGCGCACCTGGGGGATGACCACGACGGCAGCGAGCACGATCACGAGGTCCGCCACGCTCAGGCTGGAGCCGACCGCCCCGCTGCCGGTCCTTTGCAGGAGCAACGTGGAGGGGAAGGCGGCGACCGCTATCAGCAGGGGGTCGATGGCGACGAGGCCAGCCACGGCCACGAGCCCGGCCACCGCCAACGCCACCAGGTCGTCGGAGACGCTGAGGACGCCGAGCAACGCCCCTGCCGCCAGGGCGGCGCCCAGGGTGGCCGCGCCGGCGAGCACCCGAGGCGGAGCCCGGCGGGGCCCGCCCGGCCAACGCGGCGCGACGGCGAGGTTCATCCTCCTGGACGCTAGGGCAGTGGCCCCGTGGTGCGGGCTTCGATGGCAGCCCTGGCGGCGCCGTTGAGCTTGGGGGCATAGCTCGCATAGCGGTACGAGCGCAGCCCTGAACGGGCGGCCCGGTTGAGCACCACTCCGAGCATGTTGGCCCGGCTCCGCTCCAGCAGGCCGAGGGCGCGGTTCACGTTGCGTTTGGAGCTCTGCTCGCTGGCCACCACGAACAGCACCCCCTCGGCGTACCGGCTGAGCACGAGGGCGTCGGTTACGGCCAGCACCGGGGGGCTGTCGAAGATCACCATGTCGAAGTGCCGGCGCAGCTCCTCCACCAGGTCCGCCATCCCCTGCGAACCGAGATATTCGGCCGGGTTGGCCGAGATGGCCCCCGGCGGGAGGACTTTCAGGCGCTCGATGGGCGTCGGGCGGAGCAGGGCGTCGAGCGGGTCGCTGTTGCCGTCGACCAGGTGCACGTTGCCATTGGCATGGGACGCTTGCCCGCTCACCCATTGGGCCAGGCCGGTGCTGGAAGGTTGGGCGCCTAACATGTGCCCGACGTTCGGGTGGCGGAGGTCCGAAGACACCAGGACCGTGCGCGCCCCCGAAAGGCCGAACGCGATCGCCAGGTTGGCGGCGGTGAACGACTTGCCTTCGCCGTTGCCCGCACTCGTTACGAGCAGCGTGCTCAGGGCCCGGCGACCGAAGGTCAGCGCCACCGCGGTGCGCAACTCGCGGGCGGCCTCCCCCAGCCGTCCCTCGAACGACTCGGTCAAGGGCCATTTGCGCCTGACCCGTGCCGTGGGCAGCTCGGCCAGGAGAGGCAGCTCGGACAGGCTGGGCAGCTCCGAGGGGTCGCTCAGCTTGTCCCGGGCCAGGTCACGGGCGAGCCCGAGGCCGCAACCGGCGAGGAAGCCCGCCCCCAGGGCGATGAGGATGACCTTGGCCTTCCCCCCGGGCACGGTGGACACGGGGGGCGCCCCCGTCTGGGCCAGCCTGATGGACTGGGCGGCCACCCGGTACTGCAGCTCCTGGCTGTAGAGGCTGGAGTACTGGGCGGTCACGACCTGGATCTCGGCCGCCAGGGGGCTCGTCGCCGGAGCGGCACCGGGGCCGGTCGTGGGCGGGGCCGTGCTGGTAGTCGGGGCCCCCGGGGAGCCTCGGGCCGCCCCGCCGCCCTTGGCGTACTGCGCGGTCAGCGATTGCAGTTGGTGGCTCAGGGCGGCCAGCTGGGGGGCGTTGCTACTGGCGAGGGCGTTCAGCTGGGTGGTCCAGCTGCTGATGAACGCCTTGCCTGCGGCCGTGGCGCCTCGGATCGCTTCGTCCACCCCGGGCTCGGTGGCGCTGATCACGATCTCGGTCCCGTTCGAGCTCAGCGAGGCGCTCAGAGCGATCTTCGAGGGGGGCAGGCCCGCCGCCGAGGCCGCCGCCTGCACGGCTCGGGGGCCGGTGGCGTAGCCTGCCGGGCCCGGGAACGGCACCGAAGTGGCCTGGCCGGCCGCCGCTCCAGGGGCACCGGTGTAGATCGCTTCGCTGGCCAGGTACTTCGCCGGGCGGAGCTCGGTGTAGCCCGCGGCGCCGGCGGCGGCCGCCAGGGCCACGACCACGACCACCCACCATTGGCGCCGGGTCATCGCCTTGACCCGGGCCAAGGTGAGAGGGTTGGGCCCGCCCACCACGTCGAGCTCGCTTACGGGTCCGTGCTGGCTTGTCGGCATATGGGTTACCCGGGGGCGAAGGTGGCTCGGCGCGTCGACCGCCATGTCGGGCACCGGCACTTTCTAACGCCTGGCCGCGCGCTTGCGGGCGGCGCCAGCCTCGGCGCACTGGTTGATAGCGGCAAGGTACCTCGCTCGGGCAAGGGAGCCTCCAGCGGGTGTCCGGAGTGGGTTGGCGACCTGGGCCGGGCTGGGCCGCTGGCCATGACCAAGCGTAGCGCCTTTTGCTTGCAGAGTGGCGATCAGGTACCCCTGGGCGGCCTTTACCAGCGCCCCGGCACTCGCCGGCCAGGAGGCCCGCAGCGAAGAAACGAGCAGCCTGCCCGTGTGGGTGCCCCGCGCCAGCGCCGTTGGAGTGGCGAGGCTTTCGCCCCACCTGAGCAAGCTCGCGCCCGGCTCGCCGCCGAGGAGGGCAGCGATGGCTCCCGGGGGCACGGGGGCACCTAATAGCCGCACCGCCCGGCGGAGCATGAGGCCTACGGGCAGGGCGGCCCCCGCCTCCGCCGCCCGCTCCACCAGCAGGTCCCAGTCCGGGGGGTGGCGCCGGGCCAGGCACTGCAGATCCTTGGACCAGGTGAGCCGGTAGCCGCTCGAAAGCGCGGCATGGAGTGCCACCAGGAGCACGTTGTCGGCGGGGTCGAGCACGGGCCGCTGGGCTCCCCCGATGGCGGCCATTCGCCGGCGTGCCAGCATGGCGCCCACGTCCAGGCTGGTCGTGGCCCGGGCTGACCTGTCGTTCACCGGGTGCCAGTGGAGGTCGAGGGGGGTGCCCAAGGGCAGCATCAGGCCGACTTCGGACCGTCCCAGCTCGGCCTGGAGCTCCCAGTTGACGTCGAGGAGGGTGGCGCCGGCCTGGCAGATCACGTCGATGGCGGGGCCGAGCTTGCTCGCGGGGACCAAGATGTCGAGGTCGACGAAATACCTCTGGTTGGGCTCGGCGTAGCCGAGCGCCGCCACCGCCGGCCCTTTCATTATCGCCCACGCGATCCCGGCGCCATCCAGGGTGGCGGAGAGGGCGGCGAGCTCGGCCGAGAGGCGCAGGTGCTGGGCGGCGCACTGCAGCCTCAGGTCGGACAGGCCCAGGCGGGCTGGCGGTCCCAAGGCACCGAGGGCGCCGGCGCGGGCCAGGGCGTCATGGACGATCGCGGCGATGCCGTGGCGGTGCGCCACTTCGACGAGCGGGATGCTGGCGGCTGGCCGCAAGGCGGGCATGCTTTCCCTGTCCGGGGAGCCCTGTAGCGCCCAGAGCAGGAGCTCGCCCACTTCGCGGTAAAGCGCCGGTGCGAGGCGCGCCGCCTCCGCAGCCTGCGTTTGAGGGCCCACCCCTAGAGTGTCCCCCCACGGGCTGGCGCTTTCTACCTGTCCGCCCATTCCCGAAGGGCACCTCTGGGGGGAGAGTGGTCGGGCTGCCGCGGCGAGAGCACCTCGCGGTACCAGGCGACGACCTTGGCCAGGAAGTTGTCGAACGAGTACTCCGAGCGCTGGCGCCCCCGCAGGCTGTTCCCGTCGGCGGCGCGGCGCCTCCCGTCCTCGGCCAGGGTGCGGAGCAGCCTTCCCGCTCCGGCGTGGTCCCCCGGCGTAAACAGGACCGCCCCGGCCACCGGGCCCAGCGTTTCCAGGTGGCCGCCGGCCGCCGCCGCGACGACCGGTAGGCCCGCCGCCATCGCTTCCACCACCGAAAGGCCGAACGGTTCGCCCGTTGCCGTCGCCAGCAACATCGCCGCCCGGGCGAAGCGGAGGCGGGTGTCGGCCACCTGGCCGAGGAAATGGCACGACCGCTCGATGCCGAGCTCGCCGGCCAGGGCACGCAGGCGGGGCTCCTCTGCCCCCGAGCCGGCGATGTGCAGCTGCCAGCCCTGGTCCTCCAGCTGCGAGCAAGCCCAGGCCCGCAAGGCCGTGGCGGTGTCCTTTTCGGGCTCCAGGCGCTGGGCCACGAGCACCACGGGCTGGTCGTGGGGCCCGGCCGGTTGGTCGTGGACGCCGGTCGGGATGACCCGGGAGCAACCTTCCACCCGGGCCGCCACGTACTCGCTGATGGCCACCTGCCCGTCGAGGCGCGCCTTCACCCACCGGCTGGCCAGCCGGGCCGGGGTGCTGGAGCCCCGGTGGGCGGCGATGTGGCGGGTGGAGACGACGGCGGTTCGGGAGCGGGTCGGGAAGACGGCGGCCGCCGCCAGCTCGGCCGGCGTGAGGTGGGCGTGGACGATGTCGAGGGGGCGCGCCCGGTGAAGTTGGCGGGCGGCCTCGACGACGTTGCCGCCCGGCAGGTGGGTGAGGCCGGGCGCCGTCCCCGCCAGTGCCGCGCTCATCCGGGCCGGTTCGCCCCCGACCACGATGACTTCGGCGCCGAGCTGGGACAGGCCATCGGCCAGATTGGCGGCATAGCGTTCGGTGCCCGCGAATGCCCTTGTCGCCACCACCTGGGCCACCCTGAGGCCTTTGCAGCTGGGCTCGGCCGCGCTCACGGCCCCGGCACCGCCCTCCTGGCCAACCGGGAGGGGCCGGCGCCGTAGTGCCAGGACCTGCGCAGGGCGTCCTGGCGGCGTTCCCCCCGGAGGACCGCCCCCCGGGCGAGCGCGCCGGCGACTACCGCCGCCCTGGCCAGCTGCCACCCGGAGGCCCCGTGCCACTTGCGGATAGAGAGCTCCTGGCCCCGGGCGAACAGCAGCTCCCGCCGGCGGGGGTCTTCGCTGCTCGTGGCCGCCCCCAGGT
>JBOGGK010000194.1:0-3561 GCA_050744045.1 Acidimicrobiales bacterium
CCGAAGTAGGCTTCGAGCACCCAACCGAGGAGCATGAAATTGAGGTCTGAATAGCGCACCGCTTGCCCGGGTCGGGCTTGGGCGGCCTCGGCGTACACTGCCGCCTCGATTGCCTCTCGCCCGTGCTCGCTGGCGTAGAAAGGCCGGTGCTCCACCAAGCCGGACGTGTGAGTGAGCAGGTGGCCCAAAGTGGTGTGCGGTTGAGGGAAGCCGGGTAACCAACGGCGCACAGCGTCGTCCGGGCAAAGGCCACCCCTTTGCTGGGCAACCAGTGAAAGGGTCACCGTGGCCACGACTTTGGTGAGCGATGCGAGGTCGTAGCTGGTCTCAGCGGTGGTCGCGACCATCTCGCCGACCACGCAGGCGAAACCGCCGAAGGCCTCGAGCACCACTCCTTCGGGCCTGACCACGGCCAGCGAAACGCTGGGGGGGTAACCGCCGGAGACGAGCGAAGCCAGATAGGAGCCGAGCCGGCGCAAGGGGGGCAGGTGCGAGAACGCCTTCTGCCGGTGGACTTCCAGGTACAGCTCCGCTGGGCGCTGCTCGCTCACCGGGCACCCTCCCGGTCTGGCGGACGCGCCGACCGGCGGAGACGGACCTCTTGGGCGCCGTACTCGGGCTCCACCCGGCGAGCACCGTCGGGCTCGAAACCAAACGAGGCGTACAGGTCGAGCGCCGCCTGGTTCTTCTCGAACACCCACAGGGTCACCGTGGCGAAACCGCGCTCGGCCAGGGCCTGGAGGCCGTGGTCCAGCAGAGCGCTGCCAATGCCCCGCCCGCCCGCCCAGGGGGCGACGTAGAGCGAGTAGATGTGGCCACGCCGGTCATCGACAGGATCTTCGCCGTGCCGGGAAAAAGCAACGACCTCCCCTCCAGCCGACTCGACGACCCAGGTCGTCGGGCCGCTCGAAGCCGTCAACGTGCCCAGCCAGTCGGCGATGCCATCTTCGTCCAAGGCGTCGAGGACGGGGGGGGCGACGACCCCCACATAGCTGGCGCGCCAGGCCGCGATGAACACCTTCGCCAGGCCGCGAGCATCCGCCACCGTCCCCAGGCGTGCCCTCGTCCCCGGAGGCAAGGCGGCGGCACCCGCGCCCACGTAACGCCGCGGCGTACCTCCGGGCGCCAAGGCGTGGGCGGCAATGGGGCTCTGGTCCATACCAACCTCGGGGCCACGATAGCCCTTGCCCTACCGGGCGCGGTCAGGCTGCTTGATCGGGACAATCGGTGCTGGTATAACGGGCGAGGTCGCTCGTCCACGGCGCGACCCAGCACGGAGGTGCACTCGTTGAGCTTCGATGGAGGGTTCTTCTTGGATACGCCCCGCCGTAAAAGCGCAGGGTGGCGGACGACGGTGCTCGCCGTGACCGCCGGCCTGCTCGCAGCGGGGGGTGGGCTGGCGCCCGCCGGAGCGGCGGCGGCCCAGCCGGTGCGGGGCCTCGCGCCCCAAGCCTCGGCGAGCGCCACTTTGGTCGTGGGCGACACCTCCAGCGTGCAAAAGCTCGACCCCGACGTGGTCACCAACTTCCTCGACTTCCAGGCGCTCGGGCTCATCTACGACCAACTCGTCCAGTACAACGCCAACGTCCACCTCGTCCCCGACCTCGCCACCAGGTGGGCCTACAGCGATGGCAACCGGGTGCTCAGTTTCCAGTTGCGCCACGGCGTCACTTTCGACGACGGCAGTAGCTTCACGTCGGCCAACGTCGTCGCCTCGCTGGACCGGGCGCTCGCGCCCAAGACGGGGGACGCCTCGGCCTCGTTCCTCGCCAATGTGAAAAAGATCGTGCCCACCGGCACTTACAGCGTCAAGTTCGAGCTGAGCCGGCCGGACACTTCGATCCTCGACGGGCTCACCTCGGTAAACCTGTCCATGCTGTCGACCAAGGCGATCGCCGCCGGGACCCTCGCCAAGACGCCCGACGGGACCGGGCCGTTCGAGCTCTCCAGCTGGAGCCCGGGCAACAGCTTCGTGGTAAAGGCCAACCCTCACTACTGGGGAGGTAAGGTCGCCATCGGGGCCGTCAAGGTCGAGACGATCCCCTCGGAGCAGTCCATCGCCTCCGCCGTCGAGGCGAACACGGTACAGGTGGGGCTCGTCACCGAGCCACAGGTCGCGACGCACTTGCCGTCGTCCCTCAAGGTGCAAAAGGTGCTCGACCTCACCTACCGGGCGCTCCAGCTGCAGGACCGCAACGGGCCGCTCTCCAAGGTGGACAACCGCCGTGCGATCGCCTGCGCCGTCAACCGCGAGCGGGTGCTCCAAGACGCCGTGTTCGGGGCGGGCCAAGTCGTAGGGCCGGTGCCCCTCGGTGAGTTCGCCTCCAAGCCGGTGTCCGCGGTCTGCCCGGTGCCAGACATTGCCAAGGCCAAGGGCTACCTCAAAAGGGCGGGCAACCCAAAGGGCTTCTCGTTCACCGCATTGACCTCCACCGACCTCGACCCGACGAGCAGCGCTCAGGCCACCGTCGTGCAGTCCGAGCTGGCCAAGGCGGGCATCGCCATGAAGATCCAGAACCTGGCGGGCGACGCCTACATACAGGACTGGCTGAAGGGCAAGTTCCAAGCCGCTTTCGCTTGGAACGGCGCCGACCCGAACCCCTACACCATGTACGGCCGCTACTTCGGCACCGGTGCAAACCTGGGCGTGCCGGCTGGCTACAGCTCGCCGCAGCTGCAAAACCTGCTGGCCCGAGGCGACTCCGCCAGCAGCATCGCCAAGCAGAAGGCGATCTGGTCCCAGTTCTCGCGCAGCCTGACGTCCGATGCCGTGTGGATATGGCTGTTCACGGCCTACGATTACGCGGTGGTGGCCCCATCGGTGCACGGGTTCAAATTGGCCCCGACCAACTCGACCTCGCTCGTCTCCTTGCGCTCGGCGACAGTTTCATAACGGGATCCCGGTGGCTACGCAAGAGATGTTGGCCACCCGCTCACGCCGTGCGCTCACCACCTCGTCGGGGTAGGCCGCGGCGGTGACGGGCATGATGAGCATGGCCAGGCGCCTGGCCAGCATGCTCGTCACGCTGTTCGGCGTCTCGGTCCTCATCTTCTTGGTACTGCGCCTGCTCCCGGGCAACGCGGTGACCGCCCAGATGGGTGTGAGCGCCGGGCTGCTGAGCCACGCCCAGCGCGCCGCACTCGACCACTTCTACGGCGTCGGCCAGCCGGTCCTAGGCCAGTTCGGCTCCTGGCTCGGCTCGGTGCTCACCGGGAACTTCGGGATCTCGCTCACGTCGCGTACTTCGGTCGCCTCCCTCATCGGTGCGGCGCTCCCGGTCACCTTGGAGCTGGCGGTGGCGTCGATGATCATCGGCGAGCTGATCGGTGTGCTCTTCGGCGTCTTCGGCGCGCTGCGGCCGAGGCACCTGGTGGACAGCGTGGGCCAGGGCACCGCCGTCGTCGGCCTCGGGGTGCCGAGCTTCGTCATCGGTACCGGTCTGGTGACTTTTTTGGCATCGGTGTTCCACTACTTCCCCTCGTCACGAGCCTTTGCCAGCTTCACCCGCGACCCATGGCTCAACTTGCAACAAATCTTCTTCCCTGCGCTCACCCTCGGCC
>JBOGGK010000195.1:0-5981 GCA_050744045.1 Acidimicrobiales bacterium
CCTGGCCACGTAGGTTTCCAGCGTGCTGACCGCACCGGAGAGGTTGGACGACGGAGTCTGGTACGTGCCGCCGTAACCACCCCAGATCTGGCGCCTGTCCAGCAGAGCGGCCACCGCCACCGCGTACATTTCCCGGATCACCTCAGGCTGGGCCAGGCAGTCGGCCAGGACCCGCTGGCGGTAGGCGATCGCTTCCACGTCGCCGAGGCCGAGCACGAGCGCCCTCAGGCAGACCTCGGACACCAGCTTGTCGCCTTGGCCCATCTCACGGCACAGGATCCCGAGGCCGAGGTCCTGGGCCAGGCCGCCGGTGTGGGCGGGCAGGTTGCGCTCGGTGTCGAAGTCATAGCCCGGGTGCATGAGGTACGCCTTCATGGCACCACCCGGGCGCGCAACGAGGCGTAGGTCAAGGCGTGCTTGCGGGCGAGGGCCATCGCATAGGCCCGCCCGTCCGCCGGCTTCTTGGTGACCCGGAACGTTCGCACGTCGGGGTCTTCGGGTACCACCTCGGCAACCATGCTGACCGTGGCTTGGTTGAGCGAGGCGAGCTCGTCGACGAAGGTGACGTAGACGCAGCGGGCGCCGATGTCGCTCAGGCGCTCGAGGACGCGGGCACCGATGAAGCGCGAGTCGGCCAGGGTGGTGGAGGCGAAGCTCTCGTTCATGACGACGACGCTGCGGTCGGTGGCTTCGTCCAGGATGGCGCGCGTGCGCAGCAGCTCGTCTTCGAGCTTCCCGCTCAGGGTCTCGAGCCGTTCTTCTCGTTCGAAATGCGTGAATATCCGGTCCGCCAGGCAAAGGCGCCCGGCCCGCCCCGGTACGGGGAGGCCCAGGCTGGCCAGGTAGTGCAGCTGCCCGAACATCCGGGCGAAGGTCGTCTTGCCGCCCGAGTTCGGCCCACTGACCACGAGGATGCGCTCCGGCCCCGACAGGGCGACGTCGTTGGTGACCACGGGGGAGCCTTCTTTTACCAGTTTGGCGGCGAGGGCTATGTCGAAGGCCGCTCCCGCCCCGGTGGCCGCTCCCGCCCCGGTGCTGCCTGGGGGCGCGCAGACCTCGGGGTAGCAAAACGGCAGGCCTGCACCTCTCAGAGGCGCTACGAAGCTGAGATAGGCGAGGTAGAACTGCACCTCCCGGTCGAAGGTCTCGACGGTGGCGTCCACCAAGTCGTGGCGGCCCTCGTAAAACGCTTCCAGGCGGGCGAAGGTCTCCGGGTAAAGGCGGGCCACCCTCTCCAGGACTTGGGCATGGACGTGGTTGGCGTCGCGCTGCTCCCGGTAAGTGGACCGGAAGTCCTTCACCTCGCCTTGGCGGAACCGGCTGAAGGTCTGCTCGATCTCGGCGCTGTAGTCGGGCTCCCCCTCGTAGGCGCTCACCGTGACCCGCGTGCCCTTGATGGCTATGCAATAGCGCACCGAGGCAAGCTCGGCGCGCAAGCGCCGCGTCTGTTCGCGGGGGCGGGCGAAGCGCTCGGATCTCGTGTAGGCGGCCAGGAAGTCCCGCAGTCGTGCGAGCGCCCGGGACCGCAGCGGGAGGCGAGCCAGGCCCTCGTGCAACCCGGCCACCGCAGCGCAGTACTTTTCCGCCGCGTCGAGGAACCAAGCCTGTTTGTAGCGGGGGCCGTGGACCTGGCCCATCCCCCGGAGGTAGGACCGGGCCCAGCCCATGCCCTCGGCGAACGAGCCGATGCACCCCGCCGTCGCCGGGTCTTCCAGGTCGCGAGCGACTTCTTGGCGGTAGCGGACCGCGCCGGGGCCTACCAGAGGGGAACCGAACAGCGGCGCCAGGCCGTACTGCTCCCGGCCCGAGACCGCGGCATCGAAGACCTCCGCCAGGTGCAAGTCCCCGAGGACCTCGGCCGAGGGCATGGCGCCCTGGGCCCGGGCCCTCTCCTCGGGGGACTCGAACAGCACGCTGAGCGCGGCACCGTCGGGAGAGCTGGCCACTGTCCCCTAGCCGGGGGCCCTAACTTCAGGCAAGCCCGTAGGGCAGTCTCTCGGCGTCTTCGATCTCGATCAGCCGGTTGTACTTCGCCACCCGCTCGCCCCGGGCCGGAGCACCTGTCTTCATGTGGCCGCAACCGGTGCCGACCGCGAGGTCGGCGATGAAGGTGTCTTCGGTCTCCCCCGAGCGGTGGGAGACGAACTGTTGCCAACCGGCGTCGCGGCATACTCTCATGGCCTCGAGGGTCTCGGTCACGGTCCCGATCTGGTTGACCTTGATGAGCGAGGCATTGGCGATGTTGCGCTTGACGGCTTCGGCGATGATGGCGGGGTTGGTGCAGAAGATGTCGTCGCCCACGAGCTCGAGCCGCTCCCCGAGGCGAGCTGTGAGCCGCTCCCAACCATCCCAATCCGACTCGGAGAGGCCGTCCTCCAGCAACCAGACCGGGTACCGCTCCGCCATCTCGGCGTAACGCTCGATCATCTCCTCGCTCGAGAGCGCCTCACCGGCGACATGGTACTTACCCTCCCGGTAAAACTCGCTCGACGCCGGGTCGATGGCTAGGGCCACTCCTTGGGTGCCGGGGCGGTAACCGGCATCGTCGATGGCGCCCACCAAGATGTCGAGGACGTCTTCTGGGGAGGAGACCTCAGGCGCGAAGCCCCCCTCGTCGCCGAGGCCGGTGGACATCCCCTTTGCGGAGAGGCGGCGGCGCAGGGCGGCGTAGACCTCTGCCCCGGCGCGCACGGCCTCAGCCTCGTTGGGCGCCCCCAGAGGGGCGACCATGAACTCTTGGAAATCGAGCGCGTTGGGGGCGTGCACGCCCCCGTTCACGACGTTGAAGTGGGGGACCGGCAACCGGGGGCCGCCGCCCGAGCTCGTGAACGTCTTCCACAATGGCGTACCGGCCTCAACGGCGACGGCCCGGGCGGCGGCCATCGACACCCCGACAATGGCGTTGGCGCCGAGCCGCGACTTGTTGGCCGTGCCGTCGAGGTCGATCAGCACCCTGTCGAGGTCGGCCAAGTCCGTGAAGTTGCGCCCTTTCAAGGCGGTGGCGATCTCGCCGTTCACGCTGGCGACCGCGCCGAGGGCGCCTTGCCCCCCGAAGCGGGACTTGTCGCCGTCGCGGCGCTCGACCGCTTCACGTGAGCCGGTGGACGCGCCCGAGGGCACACCGGCCCGGGCGACGGAGCCGTGGCTCGTGGTCAAGGTGACAGCAAGCGTAGGGCGGGCCCGAGAGTCCAGGATCTCCACTGCGTGCACGTCGCTTAGGGTGATGCTCATCTTGCCTCCTCGCGCGCCGGGCCTTTGTCGGGCTCGGGCTGGTCATGTTGTGGGATGTCGCGTGGTAGTTCGTTGACGCTGAGCACCCGCCAGGTGGCGGAGCCGTCCGCTGCCTTGTGGCGCTCGATCACGTTGAGACAACCGGTGTCCTGCGGTATGTCGTCAGGCGGCCCCAGCGACGGGTCGAGGGCGGCGAGGGCGGCCCGGTTCACGGCGTCGTGGCTCACGACCACCGTTGGTGCCTCTATCGAGGCCTCGGTAATGTCCGCCAAGGCGGCCAGTGCCCGGTCGGCGACCTCGGTGGCGGGCTCCACTCCCGGGGCCGCGTCGAGCGAACCCCAACGAGCGACCACCTCTGCGGCCAACGTCCCGGCCCAGCGTCCGTAGCCCCTGTCAGCCAGGCGCTCGTCCGTCCACGTCCCGACACCGGCTTGGTGGGCGATGGCGCCCGCGGTCTCGACGGCCCGGCGCAGCGGGCTTGTCACCACGCCTCGCGGGCGGCACTTGGCCAGCAAGTGGCCCAGGTTGGCGGCCTGCTGGCGCCCGACGGAATCGAGGGCCACGTCGATGTCGCCCCGCAAGGCTCCCGCCGCGTTGAGCGCGGTGCGGCCGTGGCGCACGAGGTAGATCCGGGCGGTCGAGGCCCCAGGCTCCTGGCCGGCGCGCCTGCCACCCTGGTGCCCTTCCGGACCGGCCACGGGTCTCACCTCCTGCCTGCAATATCCGTAACGGCCTGCAGGAGCCATCAGCCTGGCGGCGTTTGAGGCGAGCTCCTTCGCCGGCGCTCAAGCTACCACATCGCCGAGATGTCCTTGCCCGGCACGGGCCAGGTGGTCGCGGCCACGGCCAACCGCCTGCGCCGCGGTGCAGAGGACATGCGCACTTACTCGCTCAAGCGCGAGTCGCTCCGGCGGGCGCTGGTCGACCAAGAGGAGAAAGCCGCCTACCAGGACGTGCTCCAGTGCCTTGTAGGGCACCCCTTGCTCGTCGCACCGGTCAAGCGCCGGCCCGGGCAGTAGCCCGCTCAGCCCCCGCCCGCCAGGGAGAGCGCGGCCCGGGCAGCCAGGCGGGCCGCATCGCTTTCCTGTTTGCGGGCCTGGAGCTCGGCCTCGGCCATCGAGCGCAGCTCCTCGGCCCGGGCGGTCGCCGCGAGGATCGTGTCGACCGAGTGCTCGAGCTCAGCTGCCATGGCGACCTCGAAGCGCCGGCGCACTGCGTCCAGGCGCTGGGTCAGGTCCCATCGCGCCCGCCCGGCGTGCTTGTCGAACTCGCCCGCGAGCTCATGGCGGGCGCGCTCCAAGAGCCGCCGGCGCAGGACCGGGGGCGGCAGCAGCCGCCGGAGCAGCCGGTCGATGCTCTCTGTCGAGGTACCGACATGCACGAACAGGTAGAAATAGCGCTCGCGCTCCTCGGCCACCTGAGGGACAGTCAAGCGCGGCAGTTCGACTTGGAAAATGTCGGCCGCCGCGGCCCTCACCGCGTTGACCCGCTCCTGCGTACGGTCGCGGAAGCGTTCGGCCAACGTCCTCCACGACTCCTCGGCCCTACCTGCCTCGGCCTGGCGGAACCCCTCGAAGCTCTCCCGCACCGAGGTCTCGACGGCCTCGCGCAGCGCGTCTTCCAGCTTCGAGACCGGGGTGGCACGGGACAGCTCCACCAGGCGGCGGTCGCACTTGGGAGGTTCCTCGGCCGCAAAGCCGGCCAGTGCCCGCTCGATCCCGCTCGCCAGGGCGGCGACGTCGCGTTGGAGCAGGGCCCGCTCGTCCTCGAACGCTTGGCGCTGCCCGGCCGCCGCGGCTCGCAGCTTCTCGACCCGCTGGGCGAGCGAAGCGGCGTCGAGACGAGAGGTGGCTGCCTCTATGGCCAGGGAGTCGTCGATCTCGTGGGCCAGCCGGGCCAGTTCGGCACGCGCCGTACCCAGGCGCGCCTGGACCAGGTCTGCCTCGACGAACCTCGTGAACGCCTGCAAAAATAAGGAAAACCCGGCGGCCCCGCTTTCCTCCGGCGCGGCACCGCTCGAGCGGCCCGCCAGGGCGGCCCGGGCGCTCACCGCCCACAGCCTCTCGGCGTGCCCGAGCTCGGCGGCGACCGTGTCGGTGACGAAGCGGCTCACTTCGGCCCGCTCGGCCGGGCTCAGGTGGTCGACGCGGTTGAGAACGAAAAAGGTGGGGGCCTGGCGTTCAGAAAGGGCGGAGAGGAGCTTGCGTTCCTCCTCGGACAGGGGCGCGTCCGCCGAGAGCACCAAGATGGCCCCGTCGGCTTCCAGGAAGGCCCGGGCCGCCACCTCGTCGTGACGGAACACCGACCCGATGCCGGGCGTGTCCACCAGCACGACCCCGGGGCGCAAGAGCTCGACCGGCGCCCGGGCCTCTACCCGGGCGACTTGGCGCTCGTTGGCCGGGTTCGCCGCCTCGGTCACGTAATCGGCGAGGTCGGCGAGGCCGATCTCTTCGGTGCTGCCGTCGGTGTGGACCACAGTGGCGCCCTCGGGCCCGTAGGCGACCTCGGTCGCCACGGCCGTCAAGGGGAGGACGCCCGTGGGCATCAGGTCGCGCCCGAGCAGCGCGTTGATTAGCGTGGACTTGCCCCGCTTGAACTCGCCCAGCACGGAAACGTTGAAGCGCCGCCGGGCCAGGCGCTCGGCGAGCCGCCCGGCACGCTCGCTCATCTCTTGGCGGGCGGCAGTCGCCCGGGCCAAGTCGGTCGCCGCCCTGGCCAGCTCGTCCAGTTCGCTCTCCATAACTCACCTC
>JBOGGK010000196.1:0-2093 GCA_050744045.1 Acidimicrobiales bacterium
GGCCTGGGCGACCTCGCGCCCTTGGGCCGTGGAGGCGGCGATATCGGGGAGGACCTTGTCCACCCAGGCCTGCCCGTTGAGCGTGGCTTGCGGCTTGGGGGACCGGGCGTGCATCGACGCGTCCACCAGGAGGACCAAGATGGTGAGGACGAGGGGGACGGCGAGCCAGCGCGGCGAGCCCCCGCGGCGCCTCAATGACCGGGGCGGCATCGCCATAACCACTCAACGATACAAACCGCGAGGCGGCCCCGTGCCGCCCGGTCAGGTCCCGAGGCCCGAGGTGAGCAGGGCGACGACGGCGTCGGTGTCGCTCAGGTCCTCCATAACGGCATCGGCGCCCACCACTTGGAGCTCTCCCAGGCTGTAACGGCCGGTGGCCACGAGGAGGCAATGAGCACCGCCGGCGGAGGCGCAGGCGAAGTCCCGGGGAGTGTCACCGATGACCCAGGTGTCCCCCGGCCCCAGGCGGGCGTGGCGAAGGTCGGCCAAGCGGGCGAGGGCTATGGGGACCAGGGCCGTCCGGTCTTCGTGGTCGCTGCCGTAGGCGCCCGTCTCGAGGTCGAGCCGGCCGTGCAGCCCGAAGGCGGACAGCTTGACGACCGCGTTGGGGGCGATGTTGCCGGTGAGCACCGAAAGGTGGAGCCGGCCGTCCTTGGCCAGGGTGCTGAGCAGCTCGGGGACCCCCGGGCAGGGGTGGCCATCGCGGGCGAGCTGTCCGGCCGCCGCCGCCAGCTCGCGCTCCAGGTGCTCGAGTACCGCGGGGAGGTGCTCAGGGTCGTCCACCTCCAGCAGGGCCAGGTACTCGCGCACTATCTGGGGGTCGGTCTTGCCGCTCATCAGGACGCGTTGGGTGGGGACCTCGCCGAGCACGGCTTCTATGGCCCGGTCGAAGACGGCCCCGCCGACCTCGCCGGCGCGCAGCAGGGTGCCGTCGATGTCGAACAGCAACAGCCGCTCCACCGCCACGCCCCGACCCTATCGAAATTGCCCATCGCGCCCTTCCCGGTGACAGACTGCCCCCATGGAGATCCACCCAGTTCGCGTGAAACAGACCGCGGAGTGGAAGGCGCTCGCCCGCCACTTCGACAAGTTGAGCGAAGTCCACCTGCGCGACCTGTTCGCCAAGGACCCCGGGCGGGCGGAGTCGATGACCGTGGGAGCGGCGGACCTGGTCCTCGACTACTCGAAGAACAGGCTCACTCCCGAGACCATCAGCCTGCTGGTGGCGGTCGCCGAACGGGCGGGCCTACGCGAACGGGCCGACGCGATGTTCTCGGGCGAGCACATAAACGTCACCGAAGACCGTGCCGTGCTGCACGTGGCCTTGCGCGCCCCGCGCGAGGACCAGATATTCGATGGCGGTGCCGACGTCGTGCCCGAGGTCCACAAAGTCCTCGACAAGATGGCCGCTTTTGCCGACTCCGTGCGCAGCGGCGAATGGCGCGGCTTTACCGGGCAACGCATCAAACAGGTGATAAACATCGGGATCGGCGGGTCCGACCTCGGCCCCGCCATGGCCCACGAGGCGCTGCTGCCGTTCTCGGACCGGTCGCTGCGGGTGAAGTTCGTCTCCAACGTGGACGGCTCCGACATCTGGGAGGCGACCGCCGACGCCGACCCGGCCGACACGCTTTTCATAGTGAGCTCCAAGACCTTTACGACCCTGGAGACGCTCGGCAACGCCAAGACGGCGCGCGAGTGGCTGCTTTCGGTCATGGGCGACCCGGCCGCGGTGCGCAACCATTTCGTCGCCGTTTCGACCAACGCCAAGGAAGTGGCCGAGTTCGGCATCGACACCGCCAACATGTTCGAGTTCTGGGACTGGGTGGGAGGCCGGTACTCCTACGACTCGGCCATCGGGCTGTCGCTCATGATCGCCATCGGCCCAGGGCTGTTCCGGGAGATGCTCGCCGGTTTCCGGGCCATCGACGAACATTTCCGCCAAGCCCCGCTCGAGCGCAACCTCCCGGTCCTGCTCGGCCTGATCGGCATCTGGTACTACGACCTGTTCGGGGCCGAGACCCACGCCGTCCTCCCGTACAACTATTACCTTTCGAGGTTCCCCGCCTACCTCCAGCAGCTCGACATGGAGA
>JBOGGK010000197.1:0-11930 GCA_050744045.1 Acidimicrobiales bacterium
GGACAGGGCCCCGGCGTGGGGGGCGGCCGGCGTGTTCAACCGGGACGCCAGGGTGGGGACCAGAAGGGCCGCTACTGCCAGGGCGAGAAGGGTCACGAGCATGCGGGGTGCCTCGGGCGCGAAACGCTGTACCCCGTACCTGGCGCCGCCGCCGAGAGAAGCGATGCCCAGCACCAGGAGCCCGTTGCTCAGCACGGAGCCGACTAACGCTGATTGGACGACCGTCGTGAGCCCGGCGCGGAGGGCGAAGATCCCGACCAGCAGTTCGGGGAGGTTGCCCAGGCTCGACTGCAAGAGACCGGTGGGCCCTGGCCCCCAGGCCTTGCCCACCTGCTCTATCAACAGGCCGACGAGAGCTGCCAGGGCGGCCAGGCCGAGCCCTGACACGACGAAGCGTGCCACCTCGGGGGCGCCGGTGGCGACCAGGAGCCCTGACGCGGCAGTCAGGGCGGCCGCGCTGGCCACGGTGAGGAGCTGGTTCCTGGTGGCTGGGTTGCCTTCGGGGGTCGTGGGCATGAGCGGTGCGGTCCGCCAAACGCTAGCTTCAACGAAGGGCCGCTCTGTGCTTTGCCAGCACCCGCTTGGGTGCGCTGCCGTTGTACAGTTAGGCGTCCGGTTCAGCCCAGGCGGCGTGGCCGAGTGGTTCAGGCAAGGGCCTGCAAAGCCCTCCACAGCGGTTCGATCCCGCTCGCCGCCTCCAGCCTTTGTTCCCGCTAGACTGCAGCTCAGAGGCCCTTTCTGGAGTGCCCGGGCGCGACCGCTCGTGACCCGTTGAGACCCCTATTTCGCGCCCAAACCGCGCCCCGGACGCGCCCCGAGGTGCCGCTGGCTCAGTGGTCCGTGGAGTTCCTCGCCCTCGCCCGCCGGCTTGCCCCGAGCACCCAGGAGACCTATCGGCGCGACCTCACGAAGTGCGTGGTGCCGGCGCTTGGGGGCTGCCGCCTCGGTAGCATCCCGCCCGACGCGATCGAGAACTGGCTCAACGATGAGCTTGACGCCGGGATCGCCGCCAGCTCGGTGCACCGTCACTATCGCACGCTCCGCCGGGTGCTGCAGGTGGCGGTCGACAAGCAGAAGATCTTGTCCAACCCGTGCGATCGGGTCGAGCCGCCGCGCGTCCCCAAGCGGGAGATGGCCTTCCTCGACTGGAGACATGCCGTCGACCTGGCGGAGGCCCACAGCGACCGCTACCGGGCCCTTATCTACCTCGCTGTCGACTCCGGTATGCGCTGGAGCGAGCTGATCGGCCTCCGGCGTTCAAAGCTCGACCTCCCCGTCCGCAAGGTGCGCGTGACCGAGCAGCTGATCCGGTTGGGGACGGGGGAGTGGGTGCGTAAGGAGCCCAAGACGCCGGCCTCCGTGCGGTCGATAACCCTGTCGTCGGTGACCGCCGAGATCTTAGCCCGCCACCTGGAGCGGTTCGCTTCACCCGGCCCAGACGGGTTGGTCTTCCCCAACGCGGCAGGGAACCCTATCGCCGCGGCCAGCTTCTGGAACAACCACTTCGTCCGGGCCCAGCGGGCATCGGGCGTGTCGTGCAGGTTCCACGACCTTCGACATAGCAGCGTCGCCCTGGCGATAGCCGCTGGGGCCCATCCCAAAGCCATCCAGGCGCGGATGGGACACTCGTCGATCAACGTCACGCTCGACCGCTACGGCCATCTCTTCCCCGAGCTGGACGAGGCGCTCGCCGCCTCCTTTTCCGACCAACTATCTGCCTATCTGCCGCTCGCTCAGATCGAGAGTCACGGGTCGTGCATGCAGCATTCGGAGCCCGATAAAACCGGGTCACCGGACCACCAGCGGGGGGTAGGTGATCGGAGGGGCGACGTTCGGTCGCCGCGTTCTGGCGCTCCCTGGCGTAGGACGGCGCGGGTTGCCGCTCCAGCTGGTGCACACCGACCCGTCGATATGGGCGGATTACCGTTCAAACTCAAGGGTTTCTCGGCCAAGCATAACTGGTTGATCCGTACGAGCAGGGGAGCTAACTGGTGCCTAGGATCCTTGCCCTGGGCCGGAGGCTCGGAGTGCTGCGGAGTTGTGGCTTCCCGCCGGCACATATATCTATCGGACGGGAGATGAGATATACTGAGAGCCATGAGCAAGCGCCTGGTCGACATAGACGACGGGCTGCTCGAGGAGGCCTCGGCTGTCCTCGGGGCAGCCACCATGAAGGAGGCCGTGAACCGCTCCCTGGAGGCTGTAGTCCTCGCCGAGCGTCGCCGGCGCCACGCCGAGCGCCTGGAGGCCATGAACGGTCTTGACCTCGACGACCCGAAGGTTATGGCGGGGGCGTGGCGCTGAGCGCTCGTTACCTGGTCGACAAGAGCGCTCTGGCCCGCTTCCCGCTACCGGCGGTCGCGGCCCGGCTGCGGCCGCTGATGGACGGGGCCCTGGTCGCCACCTGTGCCATCATCGACCTGGAGGTCCTCTACAGCGCCCGCGGGCTCGCCGACTACGAGGGGGCCCTGGAAGAGCGCCGGAGCTTCCCGTCGGCCCCGATCACCCCCGAGGTCATGGCCACGGCCGTCGAGTTGCAGCATGCTCTGGCGCGCCGTGGCCAGCACCGCGTCCCGATCCCCGATCTGGTCATATCGGCTGCCGCCAAGCACGCCGGGCTGATCGTGCTCCACTACGACTCCGACTTCGAGAGGATCGCGGCTGCCGGGGGCGCCGGGCACGAGTGGGTCGTGGCCCAGGGGTCGGTCTGAGGACAAGAGCGTTCTGTACCCTCCCCAAACGCCTGTCGGCGCACACAATCCCGCCGTTACGCGCTAATTCCATAAGCGTGATGTTCGCTTGTCAGGCAAAACATAATAGACAATCGGGCCGGCGAACCCTTCGTCGGCTGAGACCATCATGAGTCTTTGTCATCCATCGCAGGACCCGTAATGCGGTACCCGACGTTAGTGATGGTCTCGATCGCCGGCGGTTCTCCGAGTTTGCGTCGCAGTCGGCTTAGCGTGACGGTGACAGTATTGGTGAACGGGTCCGCATTCTCGTCCCATACCTGGGCCAAGAGGTCTTCGGCACTAAGGACCGCGTGCTCGGCACGCATCAGGGCTTCGAGGACCGCGAACTCTTTGGCCGAAAGGTCGAGGCGTCGCCCGTCGCGACTAGCAGTGTGGTGCAAGGGGTTGAGCTCGATCCCAGCGGCCCGGCAAACCCGGGCTTGCGCGGCCGGCCGGCGCCGGGCAAGAGCGCGGACGCGGAGCACCAGCTCGGGGAAGTGGAACGGTTTTGCCAGGTAGTCATCGGCCCCGAGGCTAAGGCCGCTGACGCGCTGCGCCGGTGTGCCCGACGCAGTGGGCCCGGCTGCCAGGGGCAGGGTGACCGCGACCCGCAGCCCGCCGCCGCTGAGGGCTTCGAGGTCGAGCGTGCCACCGTGGACCTCGACGATAGATGCGACGATCGCCAAGCCCCTGAGGCGGCCAACGACGTAGGTCCTTGCCGGGCTCGCCCCTCGAAGCCGGCCTCCTTCTCAGCTCCGGACAGTGTCGACGCCAGCCCTGGAGAGCCCTAGTCTGCCCAACGAGCGCTGCGCCGACCGCTCGTTCGTGCCCTCACCGGGAAGCCTGTTACCATTGTCAACGTGGCCAGGGAGCGCCACCAGCGCAAGCAGGTTGAGGCGGCGCTCCAGTTCGCCGAAGAGGAAGGCTGTCGCGTTGACGTGCTCCACTCCGGCCACACCTGGGGCGCAGTGGTGGCGTCCAACGGCCAGCGGCTCCGGGTATGGAGCACCCCGAAGGACGCGGACGTAGCCGCCAGAATGATCCGCCGCTTCGTGCTGAGAAACCAGGAGGAACTGTCATGACGAGCTTCGCGTTCCGGGTCCGCTTACGTGGTCGTCTCTCCGATGCCGACACCGACCGCCTCTACGAAGGGCTCGGTGAAGAAGTGGCCGTGGAGGAAGGACCGAAGGGCTCCTTCGTGGGCTTCGAACGCCAAGCGGACTCGTTCTTGGAGGCCGTCCTCGACGCTGTCAACGAGGTCGCCGTACTCGGCTTCGAGCCCCTGGCCGTCGAGGACGAGCTTGTCTCCATGGCGGACATTGCCGAGCGGAGCGGCCGTACCCGTCAGTCGGTGTCGATGTTGGTGAGCGGCCGGCGCGGCCCGGGAGGCTTCCCCCGGCCAACCGCCGGCAACGTCCGCAGCCCGCTATGGCACTGGGCTGATGTCGCCGCGTGGTTCGAAGGCCAGGGGGGTGGCTCAGAGTTCGAGGACCGGCTGCGGACCATCGCCTCCATCAACGGCGAGCTGGCGAACCGGGCCCTTGCTCGCGACCGTCCCCAGGAGTTGGACCGCATCCGTCAGCGCCTGGCCGGTTGAGGGTGGACCGGTTTGCTCGGCCTTCCAAGGCGCCATGGGCACCGGCGCGGCGTGCCCGTTCGGGCCCCTCTCGTACCGTTCATGACCGGCCATCCGCGCCCCGAACGCGCCCCGAACGCGCCCCTGAGCGCCTTCGTAAGCCTCTGACTAGGGAAAACATGGTCCCAGGCAAGGGCCTGCAGAGCCCTCCACAGCGGTTCGATCCCACTCGCCGCCTCCAGCGTTCGGGCTGGTCAGTTGGCCACCGCAGACGAGTTGCTAGTCGTGCTAGCAAATCCGCGGGCAGCGAGAGGCCAAGCGGCGCCAGGCAGGCGCCAGCCGTCAGCACTTTCGAGCGAGGTCCGCTGGGCGCGTGCTGGGGTGGTTGAGCTCGAAGTCCGCGATAGGCCATCGGCCGGGTTGGTCCCGGCGGGGGCGGGCCGATGCGAGACAGCAGCCAGGTAGTGAGCCTTACAGATAGCGGGTGATGTCTGAGGGAACAAACCAGATCTCGGCACTGAAGGAATGAGATAAGAGAATAGGCTGCAGAGATCAGGGCTATAAAATGCCGGGGAGTGCGAGTCATGAGGTCAAGCGTTGAGCCGGGTGGTCCACGACCCTGCCGGAGTGCCGGCCGTCCCAGGGCGGAGAAGAACAGCCTCACGTTAGCGCCGGCGGGACGGGCGCCGGCGGCACCGCGGCCGGTTAGCTAACCGGGTTCGACTTCGTTCTGGTCGATACCTGTCGAAATCTGCAAGCAATCGACCAAAGCTCGGCGGCCCGCCCGGTCCCGCCGTGGCAGTCCTTCCCGTCCCGCCCTCGTGGCCCGCCGGCCCGGCTGCCAACGTGGCCCGCCCGGTCCTAGCCAGCTAGGTTCGCCGTGGCGGGGTGGGCCAAGGGCAGGACCGGTCCCGTGAGTGCCCGCTCGTCCAGTTAGTTGGTCAGTTCGGGCCCAGTGGCCCATCTGAGAGGACCGGAGTGGCAGTCGAAGAGCAGTACGGCGCGCCGTCTCCGACCTGGTTGGGTATTGTCGGGCCAGCGGAACCCCTAGCACGAAAGGCGACAGCCACCGCCGTGAACCCCGACCCCAGCCTCCCGGCCCCGTCGCGCCAGCGGCGCTTGGCCGTCCGCCTCTTCCATGGCCCGAGGCCCGTTCGTGAAGAGACCACCGCCGCGCCCGGCGTAGCCGGGGACGAGGTGGCCGAAATGGCCCAGGCAGGCGCTCCGTTGGCGGCAAAGATGGCGCCGGAGGCCGGCACAGGCCGCGCCGTGCCCGAGCGGGGCCACGCGACGTGGCCGGAATTGCTCGTCGTTTTCGTCTTCTCGGTGGGGGCGGCCATCGCCTTCTTCCACGCCGCCTGGGTACATCCTTTGACCACCCAGGTCGGCCCGGGTGGCGACGCCGACGAGTACTCCTGGTTCCTCTCGTGGATGCCGTTCGCCCTGGGCCATGGCCTCGACCCCTTGGTCAGCACTTACGTCAACTCGCCTCACGGGGTCAATCTCATGTGGAACACCTCAGTGGTGCTCCCGAGCTTCTTGGTGTCCCCCCTCACCGTGCTGTTCGGCGCCGCGCTTTCGTACAACTTCCTGATGACCCTCGCCCCCGCGCTCACCTGCACCTTCGCTTACTTCGCCTTCCGGCGCTGGACGGGGCGCCTCGCTTCCTTGACGGGCGCGCTCGTAGCCGGGTTCTCGCCTTACATGTTCTCCCAGTCAAACGGGCACCTGGCCCAGACCCTGATCCTGAGCGCCCCGCTGCTGCTCGTGCTGGCCGACCGCCTGTTCGTAGTTCAGTCGAGCCGCCCGTGGCTGGACGGATTGCTGCTCGGGATCCTGGCGTGGGCACAGCTGCTGACCGGGGAGGAGATACTGGCAATGGAAGCGGTCACCGCAGTGATCGCCCTGGTGGTGCTGTTCGCGCTCGGCTACCGCGAGGTGCCGTCCCATTTCCCTTATGCATGGCGGGGTCTCGGGGTGGCCGCGGTGTGCTTCGCGGTGCTGTCGGCGCCGTTCCTGGCCGTGCAGTTCGCCGGCCCGTACCAGGTGCAAAACGTCCACCCGCCGAACGTCTACGTGAGCGACCTTTTCAACTTCTTCGTCCCGACCGGCGTGACGAAGCTCGGCCCGGGGGCGGCGAGCGTCGCCCAAAAGTTCACAGGCAACATCTCCGAACAAGGCGCCTACGTGGGCATCCCCCTCATTGCCTTGCTGGTCGTCACGCTCGTCCTGGCCCGGCGCCGCCGGCTCACCTGGGTGGCCGCGGCCGCCGCTGCCGCCGCGGCCATTTTCTCGCTCGGCCCGACGCTCCACTATGGCGGCCGGATCACTCATCACAACCTGCCTTACTATTACCTCCAGAAGCTGCCGTTCTTCCACAACTTGCTGGCCGACCGCTTCGCCTCCATGATGACCGTGGCCGTGGGGCTGCTGGTGGCCTTGGGGTGCAACGAGCTGCGGCGCTCGAGGCGGCCGCAACAGGTGGCGGGCTGGGCCCTGGCCGGCCTCGGCCTCGCCGCTATCTTCCCCATGACGTCGTTCCCCGCGGCGACGAGCCCGACCTACCTGGCCTTCGAGGGCGCGGTGTCGTGCCCCGGCCCCAGTGCTTCGCCAGGGCGGCCGCCCGTGGCGCTCGTGGTGCCGGCGATAAACGAGATGAACTTGCGCTGGCAGTCCGAAGCCGGTTTCTGTTTCCTGATGCCGAGTGACACGGGCATGACGGGGACCAACCTGGGGGACGTCAAGGGGGAAGGCATGCTGCTCAACCTGGGCAAGCCCGGCCAAGCGCTCTTGCCTAGAACTTCCGCCGCCAGGGCCAAGGCGGCCAGAGAGATCGCCCGCCTCGGCATAAAAGAGATAATCGTCGGGCCCGAATATCCCGCCGTGCCCGGGTGGACGCCCCAAGGCCAGGCCAACGCGGTGGCGTGGGTGGGCTGGCTAGTCGGCCGTCCCCCTCAGCAGGTCCAAGGCCCATTCTTTTCCTATGTTTGGGACCACCTGCCCCCGGTGGGGGCCATCGCCTCGGGCAAGGTCGGCCCGGCGCCGGGGTAGGGTGCCGAGGCCACCAGAAGGCGTGGGTGGTGGGCCAGACTCCCTGCATGGAACAGATTGAGCACATGGGGGCCGAACTGGGCCCCACGGACGACGTCGCTCAGGTGGAGCGGCGCCTTGCCATGCCGCTGGCCGAGGCAATGCGCACCCAACGCTCTGTCCGCCGGGTGAAGCCGGATCCGCTCGATGACACCGTCGTGCTGCGCTGCCTGGAGCTCGCAGTCGAAGCCCCGACGGCTTCGAACGGCCAGAACTGGGAGTTCGTCGTCGTCAAAGACCCGGTAGTCAAAGCGGCGCTGGCCGCCCAGTACCGCCGGGCTTGGCGGCTTTATGAGACGTTGGGGCGGAGGGCGGCGCCCGACCCCCAGGCGGCCCGGATCGTCCGGTCGGTCCGGTGGCAAGTGGAGCACTTCGAGCAGATCCCGGTCCTCGTCGTGTGCTGCTTGCGGGGCGGCGCCCGCTTCCCGTTCGTACCCATGCCAGCCGTCGCGACGTCGAGCCATTACGGCTCGATCTACCCGAGCGCCCAGAACCTGCTGCTGGCGGCGCGCGCCGTAGGGTTGGGCGCCGCCTTGATAACGATGCCGTTGTGGTCCCCGACCCTCGCCCGCAAGATCCTCCAGTTACCCCTGACTGTAGAACCCTGTTGCATCGTGACCCTGGGCTGGCCGATCGGCCGCTACGGTCGCAAAGCCAGGAAGCCGGTGGGCAGGGTGGCGCATCTCGACCACTACGGCCGCCAACCCTGGCGGCAGGTCTGACCGCGGCTGCCTGGGACCCTGGTCGGGAGGGGGCTTCCGCTGGGCCCGAAGGCGGGATTTTGGTGGCCGGCTTTACGTCGACGGCCCGCCGGGCTGGCCCTCGGCCTTCGGGCCTCCTGAACCGGGGGCCGGCGCCGGTGCCGTCCCCATGACCAAGCCACATTGGCCGCAGTAGACGACAGGCAAAGAAATGGGGGCCTGGTCCGGCTCGGTCGGGCCGGCGGCGAACGCGACCGTGCGCCAGCGGCCAAATTCGGCCAGGGCAGCACCGCACCGGCAGCGAGGGGCAGGGCTACCGGTGGGCTGGAACCCCTCGAAAGAGGGCAGGTCTTGGTGCCCGGAGGCGCGCGCAGAAGAGACGCCGACCGCGTCGACGATCCGGCTACGGACCGAGGCCAGGTCGGCGCCCAGGCTGGTCAGCGCTTGGACCGCCACGCCCTCGCCCTCGCTCAGGAGGCCGAGCAGCATGTGCTCGGTGCCTATGTAGTTGTGGCCGAGCTGGAGCGCTTCGCGCAACGATAGCTCCAGGACCTTCTTCGCCCGCGGGGTGAAGGGTGGGTTGCCCTGGGGACCGGAGGCGGTGGGGCCGACAGTTTCACGTACCTTGGCCTGTACGGAGACGAAATCGATCCCCATCGAAGCGAGCACGTGGGAGGCGAGGTCGTCGCCGTCGTGAAGGACGCCGAGCAGTATGTGCTCGGTCCCGATGAAGTTGTGCCCGAGCAGGCGTGCCTCTTCCTGGGCGCGGACAAGCGCTTTCCGGGCCCGGTCGGTGAAGCGCTCGAACATCTCCCTCAAGCATCGCAGATCGGCCGGGCAATGTCTGCCCCCGTCGCGGCGGTCTGGCGCCGAGCCGAAGGGGTCTGGCGCCGAGCCGCGGCCGGCACTGGGGCAGCCTCGCCGGCGATGGCGACGAGGGTGCTGAGGTCGAGGTGGGCCTCCACGGCGTCGGCCAGCAGGTCCACCATCTGCTCCCGGGCGGCGCCGAACGGCACGCCCGAGGGGCGAAAGCGCTTACCCCGGCGCTCGGCCACGAGGCTCAGGAACCTCGCGCGCAGCTCGTCGTTCTCGAACAGCCCGTGCAGGCTGGTGGCCCACAGCCCTGGCCCCGGGTCGGCCACGCCCTCTGGTTCCAGCGCTAGCCCGTCGCCGAGCAGGAACCAGGGCTCGTCGCCGGGGCCGGCGACGGGCTGGCCGTGGTGGATCTCGAAGCCCGTGACTGTGACCGGCTCGCCCGATGCTGTCCGTCCCTGGCGCCAGCGCGTCGTCTTGAGCGGCCGGAACGCAGTGGTAACTGCGAGGGCGCCGAGGCCGGGCACGTGGCCCACCCCTGACTCGACGGTGTCGTAGATGTCGGTGCCGAGCATCTGGTAGCCGGCGCAGACGCCGAGCAAGCTGGCGCCTCGGCGGCGGGCAGCATCGATCGCAGGCAGGAAGCCTCCCGACCGCAGCCAGCCCAGGTCGGCCACGGTAGCCTTCGACCCGGGTAGGACTACTAGGTCGGGGTCACCGAGGGAACCCGGGTGGTAGACGTGGCGGACGCGGACGGTGCTTTCGAGGGCCAGCGGCGCGAAGTCGGTGAAGTTGGAGATGTGGGGCAGGCCGATGACTGCTACGTCGACTGATTCGTCAGCCGCCACGTCGCCCGCGATGTAGGCCGCGGCCTGTTCCCCGGTGGCGCCGGCCGTGGCCCCGGTGGCGGGCCTGGGCGCCAGGGCAAGGGAGTCCTCCTCGTCGACAGCTAGGACGCCGAGGTGGGGGAGCACGCCCAAGCACGGCATTGACAGCCTGCGTGCAAGTTCGTCGATGCCGGGGCGGAGCAGGTGGGGGTCGCCGCGGAACTTGTTTATGACGAAGCCCCTGAGCTGGGCCCGCAAATCGTCGGGGAGGAGGGCGACGGTACCGAACAGCGAGGCGAACACGCCTCCCCGCTCGATGTCGCCGACGAGCACCGCCGGTAGCGAGGCCGCGCGGGCCAGGGGCAAGTTGGCGATGTCTCGTTCCAACAGGTTGACCTCGGCCGCGCCCCCCGCCCCCTCGACGAGCACGAAGTCGAAACGCCGGCGGAGCTGCCCGAGCGCCGGCAGTACCACTCCTGTCAGCAGGTCACCGGGGTCCCAACCAGTGCCGAAGGAGACTTCCCCCGCCGGCCGGCCCATGACGACGAGCTGGCTGGACACTTCGCCCGCGGGCTTCAGCAGGACCGGCCCCATGAGCACTTCCACCTCCGTGCGTGCCGCGAAGGCTTGAAGGGCCTGGGAGCGGGCGATCTCGTGGCCGCTTGGCGTCACCGTCGAGTTGAGCGACATGTTCTGGCCTTTGAAAGGTGCCACCGTGTGGCCCCGGCGGGCCAAGGCCCGGCAGAGCCCGGTCACGATCCTCGATTTGCCGACGTCGCTCGCCGTCCCGCAGACCATGAGCGCCCCGCGGGGGCCGTTGTGTGCACCGCCCGCCCCCGAGGCTGCCGAGGCTCCCGAGGTCCCAGGAATACGGGCGCTCCCGTCACCGAGGCCCGGGGGCATCAGAAGTCGATGCCTTTTGCCGCCCTGATCCCGGCCTCGTAGGCGTGCTTGACGTTGCGCATGTCGGTCACCGTGTCGGCGGCACCGACCAACGAGGGGGGAGCGTCCCTGCCGGTGATGAAGATGTTGACCTCTCGTGGGCGCGAGGCGATGCAGGCGGCTACCTCCTCGCCGGGCACCCACCCCCAGTTGACCGGGTAAGTGATCTCGTCCAGGACTACCAGGCGGTACTGGGCGCCGTTGAGCCTGGCCTTGGCCAGCGCCCACGCTTCGCGAGCCATGCCTGCGGAGCGCTCCAGGTCTTTGGAGTCCCAACTGAAGCCGTCTCCCATGGTGTGGCATTCGGCGCCCAACTGGGAGAGCAGGCGGATCTCGCCCGAGCCCCACTTCTCGGACTTCACGAACTGGACTACGCAAACTTTCCAGCCCCGCGCCAGTGCCCGCAGGGCGGTACCGATCGCCGCCGTCGTCTTGCCCTTCCCGTCGCCGGTGGCGACGAGGACGATCGAGGGGGCGCGCCTGGTCGCGGGGGGTGGGGCGATGGTGGGTGGTTCGGTGGTCATGTCAGCCTCGGTTCTTTGACAGGGGAAGGGCGTTAGCCGGGCGCCGGTGTTGACTGGTCGGGAAAGGGACGCCTTGTTGCCGGGCGGCTCCCCGCACTGGTGCCGACCGTCGTGCCGTTGGCAGCAACAAGGCCCATGGCGTCCCGGTCTACTGCCGTACCATCCCCGCCAACGCGGTCCATAACGGCTTGAGTACGAGCGGCCCCGCCCACCGCCGGGCGGCCGCGGGCCAGCCGGCGCACGGGGGAGACGGTGGGGCCGCACCGGCCAGGCAGTACCTCCACCTCGGCTTCGAAGAAGTGGCGCACGTTGGCCTCGGTGAGGACATCGCTCGCCGGCCCCGAGAGCGCCGCCCGGCCATGGGATAGCACGAGCAGGCGATCGGCGTACTGGCCGGCGAGGGTGAGGTCGTGGATGGCGCAGAGCACGCACAGCCCCTTTTCCCGGCGCAGCTCGTCCGCGATCTCGAGGACCAGTTGGCCGTGGCCGAGGTCGAGCGAAGCGGTGGGTTCGTCCATGACCAGGACCGGCGATTCCTGGACCAGCGCCCGCGCCAGTACGGCCCGTTGGGCCTCGCCACCTGAGACCTCGCCGAGCGCTCGGTGGGCCAGCCCGGCGAGGTCGAGCCGTTCGAGGGCGGCTGCGGCCACGCGCCGGTCCCGGGCGGTCTCGGCGCCGAGGTAGGAATGGTGTGCGGACCTTCCCAAGAGCACGTAGTCGGTAAC
>JBOGGK010000198.1:0-3898 GCA_050744045.1 Acidimicrobiales bacterium
GCCATGTACTCCATGGTCTTGTTCATGGTCGACAGGTCGTTGAGCGGGTTCTTCGGGTCAGGCGATATGCCTATATCGGCCGTCGAAAGGATGCCGGCCACGGTTTCATCAGGCACCCGGCCGGTGAGCTCCACGTAGCCGCCGAGGCCGAGGCGGTCCCTCATCGCCACCAGCTCGTCGAAGCAGTCCCCCGAGCCGATCAGGGTAAAGCTGATGTCCTCCCGCCCGAGCTCGTTGACCACGATGTCGGCGACCCGGAGCACGACGTCGACGCCGTCCTGGGGGCCCATGACGCCTATGTAGGCGGCGAGGTGAGCCCGCCCCCTCCGCAGCGAAGGGTCCGGGCTCGTGGCCTTGAGGCGTTCGGGGTCGGGCCCGGTGCGCACGACAGTGACGCGCTCGGGGTCGGCGCCGTGGCGGGCGATGTCGACCTGGCGGTAGGACTCGTTGGTCGCTATCACGTGGTCCGCCGCCGCCACCGTGCGTTTTTCCAGCCAGACCAACGCCTTGTGCACGCGCCTCGGGCCGTCGGGGAAACGAGACTCGAAAAGCTCGGGGCAGAGGTCGTGGTGGTCGAACACGAACCGGGAGCCGTGGATCTTTCGCAGCAGCAGCCCGATCGGCCAGAAGATGTCCGGCGGGTTGCAGGTCTGCACGACGTCGAAGCGCCCCCGCCGCGAGGCCTTGAGCGCCAGAGCCAACGTGGCGAGGAACGAGTAGGCGTACTCGACGAGGAACGATGCCTTGGAGCTTTTGGCCGCATAGGGGCGGTACTTGTACAGCTCGACGCCTTCCAATTTGGTATAGGACGGGTCGCCAGGCCCCTTCGGGCAGACCACGGCCACGTCGTGGCCGGCGAACTTCAATGTCTGGCACTCGAGCCAGACCCGGCGGTCAAAGGGCACGGGCAGGTTCTGCACGATGATGAGCACCCGGCCCCGGCGGTGGCGGAGCGGCTCGATGGCCGGCGCCGGCCCGTCGGCGGGCTGCGGCCGGGGGGCTACCTCCAGGGGGCGGGCGGCGAGGTGTTCTGCTTGCCTCATATGCTCTGGACGAGGGGGCCGGCGCCCCGACAGATACCACCGCTGCGGGTACCGGATCCGTGCCCCGGCGCTGTATCAGGGCCGGCGAGAGCGCCCTCAACCAGGAGATGAGCATCGAAGCCCCCTCCAGCGAGATCGGCCTAGAGCAAGGCCAACTTGACATCGCCATCCGCGAGATCCTGGCCGTGCACGGGCGGCTCCACGTGGAGGTGGGGTCACTGGGCGACCGGGACAGCCTGTTCAGCGCAGGCATGAACTCGTTCGCCAACATCAACGTGATGCTCGCCTTGGAGGAGCGCTTCGGCATCGAGTTCCCCGACAGCATGCTGCGCCGGAGCACTTTCGAGTCGGTGTCGTCGATCGGTGCCGCCGTGCGCGAGCTGGGCGGCCAGGTCCCTCTCGGGTAAGCCCGCTCGGGGCTCGCCCAGGCCGGCTCGGTCGCTGCGCCGCTCAGGCCGGGTTGGCGAACTTGGAGACGACGTAGCCCGTCACCAGGCGTGCCACCAGCCGGCGGTGCTCGGTCACGAAGAGGTCGTGCTGGAGCCCGGCGATGTGCTCCAGGCGCAGGCGCCCGGTGCGCCGGAGCCGCCGCAGCTGGAGGGCCGTTACCCCGCTGCGCACCGGCCGCCACTCATCGTCACCACAGATCAGGAAGGTGTCGGTCCCGTTCCTCACGAGGTCGGTGAGCCACCTTCCCGACCTGGTCTTCGGGGAGCCGAGGATCCGCGCCCTCCAGGCCAGGTTGGGGAAACGTTGGCGGAGGCCGCCGAGGCGGCCTCCCTCGCGAAAGGCTTCTGCCACCTGGTCCTGGGGCAGCGCCACACGCCTGCGGGGGTCGAGCGGTTGCCTGGCGCGCCGCTCGGCCGGGACGAACGACACCGCGGTGTTGACGGCGACCACTCCCCGGGACCTCAGTGCCAGGGCGCCCTCGAGCGCCTGGTAACCGGCCGAGCACAGGCCGACCAGCACGATGTTGGAGGGGTCGTCCGGGGACACGCAGCGCGCCACCTCTTCGACGTCGTCGAACGCTGCCGGTTTAGCGAAGATCCAGCGGTCGTCGCCGGGCCGGGCCGGGCTGTCGCCGAGGCCGCTCAGGTCGACCCGTAGCGAGACGAGCCCGGCGCCGGCCCATTGGCGGGCGAGCTCGACCCAAAGCCTGGTCGGCCCGATGTGGTGCTGGTTGGCAACATTCAACAACAGCACCGTGGGGCCTTTGGGGCGCTGCGGGGTGTCGAGGTGGGTGACGATGCCGAACAGCCCCAGGGGCGGGATGCTGACGGGTGTTTCGACGACGCCGTGCCCAGAAGGCGTGTAGCCGACAACGTGCGGGCCGGCTACGGGCGGCCGCTTCAGCAATGTCCTCTGCGGGGGCGCTCCTTCGCAGAGCCATTGCGTCACCCGCGAGATGGTGCCCCGGGGGAGCCGCTGGAACGGCGGGTACCTGTCCATAAACTTGGCTTGGCCTTCGGCCTCGCCTCTTTCGGTCAGCTCCCGTCCGAACCCAGCCGTGAACGAGGGGTTGCCCGGCCTGTCGGGCCGGGTCAGCACCAGGGCGCGCCGGGCGACCGGGAGCGAGCAGCCGGCGAGGTCGAGCGCATTGACAGCTCTTGCCGTCGCAGGCCCGAAACGTACGCCGAGCAGTTCCACCGATCCTTCCGGCATGCCCGGAGGGGCCCCGAACTGCATGGCCCTGAGCGCTTTTTGCTCCCTCAGGAACTGGCGGCCCGAGCAAGGGTCCCAGAGGACGACCTGGTCGATGTCGCCTGTCGTGGCCGCTGCCGTGGCCGCCAGGGTGGCCCCGAGGCGCAGGCCGACCAGGCAGACATTGGCGGCCCCGGCGGCGCGGACGGCCGCTACGGCGTGCTCGACCGTGGCCAACCACGACGAGACGCGAGCCGGGTCGTCATTGTCACCCGCAGAGTCCCCCGTACCGTCGTAGTCGAAGCGGAGGGCGCAAATCCCCGCTACTGCCAACTGCTCGGCCAGTAAGCGGAGCCCGTAGTGGGCGTCGATGTGCTCTTGGCCGAGCGGTGGGCAGATCACCACCCCCCCACGGCACTTGTCCCCGGCCGGGGAATGGAACCAACCGAACGCCGGCCGCCCTTCCGGCCCGAACCATATGGGCCGCGCCAGCCTCTCACCTTGCTCGTAGCGGAGGCTCAGCGCGGGCGGCAGGGGCGGCTTGCCCGTTAGTTTTCGCCGGCCGGTCGGCGCGAGCAAGGTCGTCATGGTGCCGCTTGTCCCATAGCTACTAGCCACGAGGTGCGATGGGAACCCCGGGATACTTCGCCTCACCCGAACGGTGGCCCTCCGGTCACGCTTCGTAGCAGGGCCCTTCCGCAAAGCCCAGGCTGTATCCGGGCCCTGACCGGTAGCCTCTTCAAGCTCGTGAACCGGCGGTTGGCGTTGTGACGTCGTTCGGTACCTGGCTTGCGGCCGAGGCGAGCTCGCCAGCGCGTGGCGCGCCCGTCGGTTTTGGCCCGCTGGCGGCGAGGGTGACCGCGCCGTCGGGCCGTTTCAACGGCTTGGGTGTCGCGGTGCTCCCGGCGATCGGCTACGACAACTCCTCGAGCTTCCGGGCATTGCACGTGCTTGCCGGGGAGCTCGCCCGGCAGGGCTGCCTCGTGGCCAGGGTCGACCCGTATGCCACCGGTGACAGTGCCGGCATCGCGGGAGAGGTGGCCGACCTGAGGGCCTGGAAAAACGCCGTGGAAGAGGGATCGGCCTACCTCAGGAGGTCGGGCGCCCGCCAGGTCGTGTTGGTCGGCTGCCGGTTCGGGGCGACTTTGGCCATCCTCGGCGCCGAGGCCGTGGGCGCGGCGGCGGTCGTCGCGCTGGCGCCTGTGGTCTCGGGC